>JAYVHZ010000440.1:0-3480 GCA_043770645.1 Undibacterium sp.
GATGACTCCACTATAAGGACGTGTATCCAAAATATCGCCAGGCACGAGTTTGCCGTACCAAGACTTGCTAGCACCACCTTGTATGCAAATTGCAGAACCAGTCTCGCCTGCAGCCAGAATCTGTTGACGAAACTGCTGCAACAATTCCTGATGTGTGTGACTCATAATCAAGTTCAATCTTCTTTCAGATTAAAATCGCGATAAATCAGGAAAGCCTATCTTTCCCTGACTGACATGCATACGCCCAAATTCAGCGCATCGGTTTAAGCTTGGAATCGCTTTACTTGGATTAAGTAAATTCAATGGATCGAACGCACGTTTCACGCCAAAAAAACTAAGCAATTCTTCTGCATTAAACTGCACGCACATCGCATTCAATTTTTCTATGCCTACGCCATGTTCTCCAGTGATACTTCCGCCTAGTTTGACGCACAGTTCTAAAATTTCGGCACCAAAGGCTTCTGCTTTTTCAAATGCACCGACATGATTTGCATCAAACAAAATCAATGGATGTAAATTTCCATCACCAGCATGAAATACATTGGCGCACACCATCTCAAAACGAAGTTCCATTTGACGAATTGCATTCAATACTTGCGCCAAATGTTTGCGTGGAATTGTCCCATCTACGCAGTAGTAATCAGGTGATATTCTGCCAGCCGCAGGGAATGCGTTTTTGCGACCGGACCACAATTTCTGACGTTCGACTTCGCTATACGAAACAGTCAAATTGCTCGCTCCCGCAGCCGTCAAAACTGCACTCATGCGTATGACTTCCTCCGCCACCTCCTCCGAATTACTATCCGATTCGCATAGGAGAATGGCAGCAGCATTCATGTCGTAACCTGCATGTACAAAGGGCTCAACCATCCTGATGGAAGTCTGATCCATCATTTCTAATCCGGCTGGAATAATGCCCTCGGCGATGATTTGTGCTACCGCATATCCTGCTTGTTCCACGTCATTAAATGAAGCCATAATCACTTGAGCTGTCTGCGCTTTCGGGATTAATTTCACTGTGACTTCAGTCACGATGCCGAGCATTCCTTCAGAACCGATAAATACAGCTAGCAGATCCAAGCCAGGAGCATCGAGCGCCTCACTCCCTAACTCAAGAATGTCGCCATCCATCGTGACGATCCTGACGCGCAATACATTGTGAATGGTTAAGCCATATTTTAAGCAATGCACACCACCAGCATTCTCGGCAATATTGCCGCCTATCGTGCAAGCTAATTGTGATGAGGGATCTGGTGCATAGTACAAACCAACATCATTAGCGGCGTCCGAGATCGCCAGATTGCGCACACCTGGTTGTACTTTTGCCGTGCGCGCATAGGCATTGAGTTCCAAGATTTTATTCAACTTAGCAGTCGATAGAACAACGCCATTCTCGATTGGTGTGGCACCACCAGACAATCCAGTACCCGCACCACGTGGCACGACTGGCACTTGAAAATCACGACAAACTTGAAGTATCCCGACAATCTGCGCTTCATTCTCGGGCAATACAACAACCAGCGGCAATTGCTTGTAAATGCTGAAAGCATCACATTCATACGGACGCGTATCTTCCGTATCTGAAAGGATACAATGCGCCGGCATTACTTTGCGCAAGGCCGCTACGATAGCCGCTCGTGTCTTTGCACTATTCATCCATACCCCTCGTGGTTTCACCGAATTCAGCGATCACAATGAGTGTAGCCTGTAGCGGAGAATTTGTGAGTAGGAAAACATTTTTCCATAAAAAAAAGACGCCGCAGCGTCTTTTTTTGTATGCAGACGAAAAACTGCTTATGCAGAAAATGAAGATCCGCAACCACAAGTTGATTGGGCGTTTGGATTTTTAATCACAAACTGAGCACCTTCTAAATCATCTTTATAGTCAATTTCAGCGCCGACTAAATACTGATAGCTCATGGCATCAACCAGCAATTGAACACCATTTTTATGCATGATGGTGTCGTCTTCATTCGTCACTTCGTCAAACGTAAATCCGTATTGGAAACCAGAGCACCCGCCACCTTGCACGAATACACGTAATTTCAAATCTGGATTACCTTCTTCTTCAATTAATTGCGCAACTTTAGAAGCAGCACTATCAGTGAAGACAATTGGGGTTGGCATATCGGTAACAGCGTTCATAATTAACTCCTGCGTGTTGGCACAAATTGGCTCAAATTAGTTCAAATCAGATCGCTATTATAGACCTTATTTAGTAAGCTAGTTGGAAGCCGCTAACTTCAAGACTGGTTCAGCAATTTGATCATGCGCAAGCTTTCCGGAAACTAAAGCACCATTCATCATTTCTAGTGCTTTGTAATGAACATCGCCAGAAATTTTTGCTTTACTTTGCAATTCAATTAACTCAGTAGAAATCACTGGCCCATTAATGACGCCATTGACAACGACATGCCCGGCACGAACCTCGCCGTCAATCACGGCTTGTTCAGAAATCACCAAAATACTTGCAGTACCCGCTTCGGCAATCACATTGCCTTTTACATGTCCATCAATGCGCAATCCACCTCGAAAGTGAATATCGCCTTCGATGCTGGTACTTGAACCAATCAGACTATCAATGGTGCTTTTATTTTTACGATTAAACATGCAAACTCCTCAATTTTTTTAGAATATTGACAGTGTTTAATAAAAAGACTGCCACATACTAAGCTCGGCAATACGCGACGAACTTACAAGCTGAGCGATTGCTTAGCGCGTAACTCGCCTTTTTCGAGAACTGTCATTTGTGCTGATTTTACGGTAACACCTTCTGGCAATGTTATTTGTCCCTCAAGTCGTTGGTAATGTTTAAACGAGAGTTTTAACTTTGCCGCTTCACCTGATTTAGGGTCAGGGAATTCCATCATAACAGGTTTACCGTCTTGAATTAATGTCAAGCTGATATGCATTTCCCCATTAAATTCACGAACGACTTTACCCCCCTGCATCACCAACGCACGATAACGCAACTGATTTGGCGCAGCCAATTCTATCTTTGCTTTTTGCAAGGTAATGCCTTGCGGACGATTAGCCGAGGGCATCAGACTCTCAAAAAATGCGAGATCGTCTTTGATTTTATTATTTTCTGCTGTCAACGTATTGATTTGGTCGGTCAATTGTTTTTGTATCGATTTCTCGATATTTTGCTGACTTTCTATAGTGGCCGCCACCGCTTGCAACTTATCACGCTCTGCAGTCAGACTGCTGACCTTGTCTTGCAAGGCCGTCATTTGATCTGGTGAAAAATGCGGCCCAAAGGCAAAACTGCGCCCCATGTCATAAGTCCACATAGCGATCGCACCACCAAGCCCAATGACGACCGCAAACAAGGCAAATTTGATCGGCCAAGGCAAATGCTGATTGATCGTCATCTTTGACGCCGTCATGCGACGATGAAAAAATTTAGAAATTGGCATGGTCAGTATGTGTTCGCAGCTTAAGGATTGACAGGCACATGCTGCAAGCCAGTGTCTTCAT
>JAYVHZ010000441.1:0-9175 GCA_043770645.1 Undibacterium sp.
TGTCCATCGTCGTTGCGCGGGTCCCAGGTCAACAACTCGTCGGTGGTTTCTGATAGAGGTACATCATTAATTAGAGTTTCTGGTGAAAAGCCTTTTTCTAAGGCAGCAGAATAAACAAAGGGCTTGATCGAAGAACCGGGTTGACGCCAGCCGCTGGTGACATGATTAAACTTTTTACGATTGAAATCAAAGCCACCGACCAAAGCGCGATAGGCACCATTGTTTGCGTTCAATGACACATACGCGGCTTCCACTTCGGGTGTCTGTGTCACTGACCATTTTCCTTTGCGATCTTGCATCACACGAATCAAAGCGCCGACGCGAATTTTCAAATCCCGATTCGCTTTTGCTTGCAGTGCGGCAGAAGCTAAACGCAATCCTTCTCCGCTAATTTCTACCGATTCGCCAGTTGCCAAATCTGCTTTAATCAGCTTTGGAGAGGCCGCTGTCACGACGGCTGAAATCAGGCCTTCGCTGGATGGGAACTTTGTTAGAAACTCATCAATTGCTTCATCTCGCAAATCCTCCGCTGTGGGCAATTCAATGAATGCTTCTGGGCCACGATAGCCATGCCGCTGATCATAGGTCAAGACATTACGGCGCAAAGATTCATAGGCAGCATCTTGTTCATCGCTATCAATCGTCGTTATGACCTTGATGCCGAGGGTATAGGTATCTTCTTTGAACTGCGCGTAGATTTGTTGACGCACCATTTCCGCAACGTGAGCAGCATGGGATTCAAACCTCGCGACCTTGGTCAATCGCAATGGCTCTTTGCTGGCAGCATCAAATTGCGCTTGTGTAATAGCAGCGTGTTTCAACATACTTCGCAATACTAAGAGTTGTCGCTTCTTGGCACGTTCGAAATTAACAGCAGGATTATGTCGTGCCGGATTTTGCGGAATGCCCGCTAACATCGCGGTTTCTGCGATCGTTAATTCTTTGAGAGATTTATTAAAGTAGGTGCGTGCTGCGCTGGAGAATCCATGGGTACGTTGACCGAGATAAATCTGGTTCATGTACAACTCTAAAATCTGATCTTTCGACAAGGCATCTTCAATCCGTTTCGCCAGCATCATTTCGCGCATTTTGCGCGTCATCGATTTTTCACGGGTCAAAAAGAAATTACGAGCAACTTGCATCGTGATGGTCGAAGCGCCTTGTTGTACGCCACCGGTGGCGGTGGCGACCACTGCACGCGCCACCCCGATGTAATCAATGCCGCTATGCTCGTAAAAACGTGCATCTTCAATCGACAACACCGCTTTTTTCATCTTCTCTGGAATATTTTTAATCGGAACGAAATCCCGGTGCTCCTCACCAAACTCACCAATCAAATTATTATCCGCAGTGTAAATCCGTAAAGGGATCTTAGGCTTGTAGTCGGTTACCGCCGTTAATTCCGGCAAACCTGGAGCCAAAATCAGGAAGATATATGCAAGCAGACCTAGAATAAACACCACGCTGGCGGCGGCTAAAGCGAGTAACCATTTCATGGAAAGCGGCCAAGAAACTTGGCGTAGAATGAAAACGCACAGTGTAAACGGACTATCTCGCGCTGCAAGCGCTTTCTTTGTCTAGTACTGGGATTCGGTACCTTTTAGAGCAAGCTCTGCATCAATTCAATCAGCCACATAAGATAGCTCCACGTTCTACTACACTTGCCGATTGTTTTCCACAGATCGGCTGTCACACCATGCTCTTTCGCTCACAAACCAGATCAAAAACACTGCGCTTTCTGTTCGTATTGATTTTGCACTTAGCTGGTTTGTATGGCTTCATGCTTAACTCCTCAAGTCGATCAAATCCTAGCTCTACATCCGAGAGATTTGATCAATCAGAACCTATGTCTATCGTTTTTATCAAGACGCCGGTTGTTAAAATTCAGAAATCTGAAAAAGACAATAAGCTCACGAATCAGCAAACGAATCATCCGCAACTGAGCAAGAATAACCAAGTGAAACAAAAGCAGATAGAGGCGATATCCGTCCCACCTGCCGATGCGCAAAAACCTGAAGTTGATACTGCTATTGCCAATGAGCCCGCAGAACACAGCCCAAACGCCACATTAAACCGCGATGTGAACAACATCAGTAAATTACTGGAACGTGATCTCAGATTCGCGCAACAAAAAATCGAAGCGGCAAAACCGCCGAATCAAATTGCGAGAGAATACTGGCAGAAACAAAATAACCCCTACAAAGATAAGTGGGAAGAGCTCGCCCACAAGATAGAGAAAGCTGGCACGCCACGTGGTCTGCAAATGGAAACATTTAAAGCCGCCGATGGTACGCAAATTACTAAACTTGGCGATAGATGCTTCAAAGCACCCGACCCCGGACGAACCTATTTGCATCAGGCGGAAGCGAGACGGGTCATTTGCCCGCGTTAATTTACTCAATCAGAGTACACAATCAAAATAGGACTTACTCTTCCAAGGTCTGCAACAAATACAGTTTTTGATACAGACCATTGTTGACCGCCATCAAATCAGCATGTTGTCCCTGCTCGGCAATCCGCCCATGATTCAAGACGATGATCTTATCGGCATCACGTATCGTCGAGAGTCGATGTGCAATCGCGACGATAGTGACCTGCCCTCTTAAGGCATTCAAGGCTAGCTGCACTACTTGTTCGGTTTCACTATCAATATGCGAGGTCGCTTCATCTAAGAACAAAATCTTTGGCTTACCTGCAAGTGCACGGGCAATCGCTATTAATTGTTTCTGCCCTGTCGATAACTTCGCTCCACCTTCACCCAACGGCGTAAGGTAGCCATGTTCTAATTGCAAAATAAAATCGTGAGCGCGCGCGGCTTTGGCTGCGGCAATGATGTCAGCTTCACTGATATCCCGTCCCATCGCAATATTCTCGCGAGCATTGGCTGCCAACAAAAATGGTTCTTGCGGAACCAAACCAACACTAGCTCGAAAGCGCTCGTCACTCAACTCTTGCAAATCCAGATCGTCAATTAAGATCTTTCCACTCTGTGCGGTGTAAAAACGTAACAACAAACTTAACAGCGTGGATTTGCCACTACCAGTATGACCAACGATGCCATAAAAACTGCCTGCAGGAATATCCAAATCGATCTCATGCAAGATCACTTGCGCCGGATCGTAACCGAAACGCACTTTCGATAAGTGCAAGGCGCCCTCTGTGATTTCGGCATTATTCTGTTTGCTTACGGCTGTTGATTCTTGCAGCAAGGTATTTACCCGCGCCGCCGATATGACCGCCTGTTGAATCTGTCCGAACTGCAAAGTAATTTGTATGAGCGGATCAACCACGCGAGCGATGTAGCTCACAAATGCATACAAGATACCGATCTCTAATCCAGAGAAACTACGCTGACCAAAGACGAAAATCACCACCACCAGCAACAAGGAATTGAGTAAATCTAAGGCAGGACGTAATAGCCAGGCATTCGCACGTAACTCATCAACCCGCGCCACATAATGTTTTTGGTTGGTCGCTTCAAAGCGTTCACCAAAGCCGCGTTCGGCATTGCATGCCTGCAGCGCACTCATGCCATTAATGCTCTCGGCCACTTGCGCATTGATCTCGCTGCGCATCTGCCGCGCGCGGGTCACTGCTGGCGCACTCCAGCGTTGATAAAACCAAACGATCACCACTACCGCGGGCACCAACATCAAGACGATCAGCATCAAACGCCAATCGAGCCATGCCATCGCAATCAAAGCGCCGAGTACCACGATAGAACTGTCTAGCATCACGAACAAGACTTGCACGTAGAGATTTTTTACGGCCTCGGTATCGTTGGTCACACGACTGACTAGTTGTCCGGTGATCGCCTTATCAAAAAACGCCATCGGCAATCGCAACACATGCGCATACACCTGCTCACGCAAACGGCGTACTGAACGCATCGCTACGCCAGCCAAACGCGTCAATTGCAAATAACGCAGCCAAGTCGCCCACCAGCCCGTCAAGACGAAGGCAAGCAGTAAGCCTGCCATCATCCAGATATCATTATTCCGAGGAAGCAAATAATGATCGATGAAAGCCTTGCCTAAGATCGGCCCTAAGGCTTCGAGGCCAGAAGCCAAAAATAGAAATACGATGCCCAAGATGACATGACGCTTCTCTGGCTTTGCAGCTTGCACCAAAAGTTGCACCGCCAATTTTTTTTCTGAGGGCTTGTCGGCTAGCTGTTTGGTATCTATCTCAGCATTTTGTTGAACTTCAGGCTGCATTTAAATCTGCCTCTAACTGTTGGTATTTCCACTGACTCGCATACCAGCCATCTAGGGCTAATAACTGCTGATGTGTGCCTTGCTCTATCAGTGCGCCCTCGCGCAAAACCAAAATATGATCAGCTTCGGCAACCGCACTTAAGCGATGACTAACGATAATCGCACTACGCTCAGGTCGTGCTAAACGCAATTCGGCAAGATGCCTGAGAATGCGGGTTTCGGTATCGGTATCAACTGCGGACAAGGCATCATCCAAGAGCAGCAAAGGACTATCGGTCAGCAAGGCACGTGCAATCGCTACCCGCTGTTTTTGTCCGCCAGATAAAGTCACACCACGCTCGCCAACCGGCGTATCGTAAGCCTCGGGGAAACGCAAAATATCTTCATGAATCGCCGCCAACTCAGCAGCATGCATAATCTGTTCACGACTAGCTTGCGGATTCGATAAAGCGATATTACTAGCAATCGATGCGGAAAATAAGAAAGGCTCCTGTGCCACCCAATTGATGGCATTGCGCAAGCGTTCTAAAGGGAAAGCAGCGATACTATGTTCGCCCCAAGTCACATGACCTTGCTTGGTCTCGAACTGTCGTAGCAACAACCTGAGCACGCTCGATTTACCAGCACCGGTCGCCCCGACAATGCCTAGCGTCTGTCCTGAGTTCAAACTAAAACTCAGTTGATTCAAAGCCAAATTCGCTTGTCCGGGATAAGAAAAACTCACATTATCGAAACGGATTGTGCCTTCTGGTTGGCTCTGTAATTTGCCCAAATCCTGAATCACTAAATCCGCTTCTAATACAGGACGTAAACGTCCCCATGCTGCTTTACCACGCTCTAACAAAGACAAGACCCAACCAGCCGCGAACATGGGCCAAATCAACTGCCCGAGATACATACTGAATGCGGTCAAATTACCGATGCTCATTTCGTTTTGCCACACCAGATAAGCACCAACACCCAAAGTTAAAGCACCTGCCGCAGTCAAGGCAACACCGACCGCCGGTTCGTAGGCGGCTTCCCATCTTTGCGCACGCAGACTAGCGTCTGCCGCGTGTTCCGCCATCTCGGCAAATTGCTCTGCATTGCGCTGTTCTAGACCGAGCACGCGCAAAGTACGCACACCAGAAATGGTTTCCTGTACGTGATCATTCAACTTACCAAATCGCTCTAACGACTCTTTCGAAGCATCATGCACATGATGGGTAATCCGTTTAAACGCCCACGCCATAAAAGGAAATGGCAACAAGGTCGCTAAGGCCAAACGCCAATCAACGCCCAAAGTCATCATGCCGATCACCAGTACAAATGTCATAGCACCGTCAAAACCCGCCAGCGCCGCTTCACCAGCTGCCAACTCAATCGCATCCGCATCATTCGTTCCCAGCGCCATCAAATCACCGGTACGTTGTTGCTGGAAAAATGCGGGACCTTGCATACTCAAACGCTGATACAAACGCAGCCGCAACTGTGCGCCCAAGCGATACGACGCAGCGAACAATTGCAAACGCCAACCCACACGCAGAAAATAAATCGCCACGCCCATCAACAGCACAGTTGCCAATTCCCACATCAAGGCTTCGCCTGCTAAGTTGTGCGCCACCATGGCGTCAATGATTTGACCAATTTTGCGAGGGATCAATACCGTCAAGGTGGCAACCATAAACAGCATCACGGCAGCCGCAACGTAAGAGCGCCAGTGTTGGCGAATAAATTGGGCGAGGAGTTGGTACAGGGTCATGCTGCGACTTTCAAATTTGAATCTTTTGCCGCAGAGGTGCAGAGGAAACGTCTAGAGAAAATCTCTGCGTCCTCGGCGCCTCTGCGGCTCATGCCTTTTTACTTCAACATATTCCACAAAAACGAATACGTAATCGCACTCATATCCGCGCGTTGCGCATTGTTAGCAGCACCGCCGTGTCCGCCTTCAATATTCTCGTAGTACCAGACATTTTGATGACCTTGATCTAGCATCTTCGCTGCCATTTTGCGTGCATGTCCAGGATGGACGCGATCGTCACGTGTCGAGGTAATGAATAAGACATTTGGATATTTCACTTCCGCTTTGACGTTGTGATATGGGGAATATTGTTTGATGTATTCCCATTCCGCTGGCACATCAGGATTGCCATATTCGCCCATCCAGGACGCACCGGCTAACAACTTGTTATAACGCTGCATATCCAGCAAAGGAACTTGGCTCACCACGGCATTAAATAATTCTGGACGCTGAGTTAATGCCACGCCTGCCAACAAGCCACCATTACTACCACCCATCGCACCTAAATGTTTTGCACTAGTGATTTTGCTAGCGATCAAATCCTCTGCGACTGCAGCGAAATCATCATACGCACGTTGACGATTTTGTTTTAGCGCAGCCTGATGCCATCGCGGACCATACTCGCCACCACCACGAATATTTGCCACTACATACACGCCACCTTTCTCTAACCAAGATTTACCAATGCCACCAGAATACGACGGTGTTAAAGACACTTGGAAGCCGCCATACGCGTATAACAAAGTTGGATTACTGCCGTCGAGTTTGACATCTTTTTTATGCACCATGAAGTAAGGCACTTTGCTACCGTCTTTTGATGTCGCAAATTTTTGTACTGCTTGATAAGGACTAGCGTCAAAAAAGCTCGGCGCTGATTTCAACAACTCACGTTGATCCGTACCAGCCTTGGCAAGATGTAAAACACTTGGGGTCAAGTAATCTGAGTAACTCAACAGATACTCGTCAGATTTTTCTGAATCCAATGGACTAACACCGACCGCGCCCATCGTCGGCAAACTCACATTGCGCGCGACCCACTTACCTTGCTTGAACTGCAGTTCAACCAAACTACTTTTCACATCTCGCAATAATTGCATCAAAAGATAATTCTTGGTCGCTGTTACACCAGTGAACGACGCATTATCGGTTGGTTGAAATAGGACTGTGAAGTTACGATCACCTTTCAAAAAGGCTTCAAAGTCAATCGCCAAGACACTACCTTGTGCATAAGTTTTACCGCCCGTTGTCCAAGTTTCATTCGGGGTCACAATGAATTGCGTGCCGAAAAACTCATAGCCAGTCTGTGCAGGGATATCAAGTTTCAACAACTTACTACCGCGCATCAAGAAAACTTCGGAGGTATAAAAAGTCACCGCACGATTCACGATTTCATGTGTGATGCCACGATGAGTAGCACGGCCAGCAGACACGCTGATATCTTCTTTCTTACCCTCAAAAATCGTTTTTGCTGTGCTGATCGGTGCGCCACGCGTCCACTCTTTCACGATGCGTGGATAGCCAGAATCCGTCATGGAGCCAGCGCCAAAATCAGTACCAACAAATAGCGTATTTTTATCACGCCACGCGACGTTCATTTTGGATTCTGGCAAGCTAAAACCGTCTTTCACAAACTGCTTCGTCTTTAAATCAAATTCACGTATCGTCACCGCATCCGCGCCACCGCGCGACAAATTAATAATGCAACGATCGTAGGCAGGCTCCCGACATTGACTGCCTTTAAAAACCCAGTTTTCATTTTCCGTTTTGGCAATCGCATCGAGATCCATCACCACTTCCCATTTTGGCGATGGCTTACGATACTCCGCTAAACTGGTTTTACGCCAGACACCACGCGGGTGTTCGGCATCCATCCAAAAGTTATAAACAGCATTACCAATTTTTTGTATGCCTGGGATGCGATCTTTGGAATCAAGGATCACTTGTAGATCGCTACGCAACTTCAGAAAGCCCGCATCGTTATCGAGCTTACTACGCGTTTCCTGATTGCGCGCTTTGACCCAATCTAAGGCCTTCTCGCCACCCACGTCTTCCAGCCATTGATGTTTATCCTCAGTCTGTGCCATGGCATTATGGACACTGAATAACATTGCAGCCAGTACGAGTAATTTGACTTTTGTTTTCATGATTTTTATCGTTGAAGTTTTTGCTTAGTGGTTTTAGGAAAGATATTCTCATTGATCAGATTTTTGACATTTTGCAAAACACAATATACAAACGAATCAAGCATAACGCACACAAATAAACAAATGGCTTGCCAACGCTCAATAGCGACGCACAAATCTTACTAAAAAAAGAATAATGAAGTATAAACGCAAAACACTTGGACAAAGAATCCACAGAAAAGTGCAGCGCAATTAAATCAATTTTTACTCGCAGAGATATGTTGACGTATCCATCCCTGCATGTCTTGCCAAATACGACTAGTTTCACTTGGGCTTGGCATGCTTAAGGCATGTGGCAGCTCTATCGTTAGCACAGGGATGTCTTGATGCATGCCGCTGTAATTCCCCAAGGAGCCGGGATACACGCCGACCCGATTGAAATGCAGACGTCCGAAACGAGTTGGCGGTTGCGCCGGGCCGTCTAAATCAAGGACACCGAATGGTGCATGCACGGAGATAATGACATCGGGTTGAAAAGATTTAATCGTATCGTAAATCCATTTACTTTCTGGCTCAGAAATTGGTTTTTTTCCAGGGAAGCGACGCGGATCGCTCTTGGTTTTTTTCGCCCAGTATTGCAATGCTTCTTTATCCCAATTCGGGGTTGGAAAATTGCGGTTTAAATCGACGCCTCTGGCGTTGACACGCGTAGATTTAGGAGCAAGCAATCCATCGGGATTCACAAGCGGCGCCACTTTCCATTGGAATTCTTGCGCACCGGATTTACTCATTGCTGCCAGCCATTTGAAGACCACTGCTGTCGCCGTTTTTTCATCGCCATGGATACCACCAATCAGTAACACACGACGCACTTTCTTAAGCCGTGGATCAACTGGAAAATCACGCACCATCAAAGGTACGGCTTTGAATGAACGTCCATCACTGGGCGCCAATTTACTTTGCAAACACTCATCCAAAGAGACTTTAGGCAAACGTGGGGTAACTTGCTTACACCATCGTTGCAACTTCGCAGTGACCGGCGATACTTCAGCCCA
>JAYVHZ010000442.1:0-7624 GCA_043770645.1 Undibacterium sp.
CGATGGTCAGCCCGATCCCAGTAACTTTACGAGTTTAGATCGTTTTGAAGAAGTCGCTTGGGGCGCTTTGCGTAGCTCGCGACTCGTGAAATTCTTGGCTTATGCGTCGGTCGATGGTAGCTATCGTGCCATCGACGTTTATGATGATGAAGCCTTGCCCGAGGTGTTACTACAAAATCCGGGCGAAGCGACACGTAGTCACTACCGCAGCGCCTATCCTCTGGATCGGCGCATGATGATAGGAAAAGACGCACAAGCTTATTCCGCGCATTCTCGACCATGGTATGTCGCGGCACTAAAGGCGGCAGATCCAACTGGCCAAGGGAGTGATAGGCGAGCGTGGACCGATGTTTTTCCTTCTTTTTCACGTAATCAACTACAGGTCGCGCACTCCACAGTGGTGCGTAATGCAAAGCGCGAGATCATCGGTGTGCTGGCGCTGGATGTGTCATTCAAATTGCTAAGCACTTCATTGCATAATTTAAATATCAGTCCGAACGCTATCGCCTTTATCGTCGATAGTAAGGGTGATCTGGTTGCGACGTCAGTAGAGACAATGCTGTTGGGTTCGCCAGATGTACCGGCGATCTCGGCCTTAAAGGCCAACTCTCCTTTGATCAGGGATGCGATGCGATTTCTGCCTGCCAGAATTAAAACGCGGCTTCGTTCTGAGTCGAATCAAAGCGATGCCAAACCATCGACAGCTTGCGAAAATAGGGAAATTTGCGAAAATTTTCAATTTGTATTTAATCAAAAGACCTACCTAGCCCATTCACTTGTCTTGAATCAAGGTAACAGTGCGACCTCGAATACGATTGCACAGCGTCAAGGCAGCGACATCAACTTTCCCGATTGGCGTTTGGTGATTGCAGTTCCGGCAGAAGATTTTAACTATGTGATTGAACAAAAAAGTCGACGTACTTTGGGCTTGGCAATGGTGTTGGCATTGGTCGCTTCTGCTTTTGGTATTTGGCTTGCCAATCGCTTGAATCGCAATATCAGTGCGATCGCCGATGCGGCAGTGAAGCTCGGACATGGTGAATTAGATTCGCAGTTGATTCGCAATATACGCAGTAATTTTGTGGAACTCAAACAAATCAGTGATGAGCTTGCGCACACAGCGGACGCCTTAAAACAATCTCGAGATGCTTTGTTGGCACAAAATATCGAACTGGAAGAACGTGTCTTGGCTCGTACCAAAGATTTAGAACATCAAACCGAACAAGCACTGCAAGCGGTGAACGCGAAGGCTGCATTTTTGGCCACCATGAGTCACGAAATTCGAACCCCCATGAATGGCGTTATCGGGATGACGGATCTGCTATCTGGCACTGCTTTGACCGATGAACAGCGTGATCACGTGGATACGATTCGAAGTTCTGGTGATGCCCTGTTGACGATCATTAATGATATTTTGGATTTTTCAAAGATCGAATCTGGGAAAATGGTTTTGGAATGTGAACCGTTTTCATTGCAACAAATGATCGAGGATTGCATTGCTTTGTTGGCTAATAGCGCGGGTAAAAAGAAGCTAGAGCTTTTATATACCTTTGATCGGGATGTACCTAAATTTATATTGGGCGATATCACCCGCGTACGCCAGATTGTTTTGAATTTGCTTAGCAATGCCGTGAAGTTTACCGAGCGCGGCGAAGTCATAATTCAAGTTAGCCAGTCGAGTCAGGCTGATTCAGCGCAGACGAAAAATTTACTACACATACATGTGCGCGATACTGGTATTGGCATCCCAGCAGACCGTGTTGATCAGTTATTTTCAGCCTTTACACAGATAGACGCTGCGACTACGCGTAAGTATGGCGGGACGGGACTTGGTTTAGCGATTAGTCGTCGTCTGGCAGAGCTTATGGGCGGTGACATTAGCCTGTCCAGCGAAGAGGGAAAAGGTAGCGTCTTTACCGCCACAATCTTAGCGGAAGCTTTTAGCGATGAAGCCGCGATCAATCCGAATACAAGCGAAATGGCGGCACGAGCGCAGTTGAAATCCTTAGCTGGAAAGTCCGCGCTGTTAATCGATGCCAATCCGCAAAGTGCCCGCATTATGCAACAACGTCTGCAAAATTATGCAATGCCGGCGCTGATTATTCAGCGGCACGAAGACTTGACGAATTTGCTATCCGAAGCACCAAGTCTGATTTTGATCAACCTTGATCCATCTCATACTTTACATGCGGAATCCATGCAAATTATCCGCAACTCAGAGCGTTTATCTTGCTTGCCAGTGTTGGAGTTTATTGCGCAGAGTGAATTGAGAGAACGAGAAAGTAAGTCGGTACAAGAACTTCCGAATGCAGCCTACTTGCTAAAGCCAGTACGCGAATCGTATTTGGCGGAAGCCTTATTGCAATTATTATTTGTGCCCAGTGGCAGCACTGAAGATCAGGTGCCCAAGTTCGAACAAGAACGGCGTCATGGTAGTCCAAATTTAGGACAGCGTTTCCCTTTGCGCATGTTGGTAGTTGATGATAATCCCACCAATCGCAAAGTCGCGATCATGATGTTAGATCGTCTAGGTTATCCAGTCACGACGGCAAAAGATGGACGTGAGGCGGTCGATCAGATTTTGGCGGCCGATGCCAATCAGGACGCTTTTGACGTGGTTTGGATGGATCTTCACATGCCGATTTTGGATGGTCTGGAAAGCACTAAGATCGTCAGAAATTCAAAGGTGAAACAGCCACGGATTATCGCAGTCACTGCCGCAGCGATGCATGGCGATAAGGAAATTTGCTTGCAGGCAGGGATGGATGATTACATCAGTAAACCCCTTGAAAGCAAAGAGCTGCTTGCGGCATTGGAGCGCCACTTGGGTATCGAAAGCTTTAAAATTCGTCAGCCAGACGAGGATGAATCCTCACTATTGGCGCTCGCTGCAACGCCAATAGCGAATGAAGTGAGCTATTTTGATCCGAATCGTTTTATGTCATTTTGCGCAGCCAATCCTGCCTATCGTAGTACCTTTATTGGACTCATTCAGCTTATGGCAAATAATGGGCCAGATCAATTTGAACAAGCTTTGCAAGCCTGGCAAGAACGACGCAATGATGATGCTGCACGGATGTTTCATACCATGCGTGGATCAATGGGGACTTTGGGTGCCACCGTCTTTGTAGAAACTTCAAGATTATTGGAGGCCGCGATTGTAGCTGGGCAAACAGAGGAGGTCGATCGCCTATTTGTAGAAATTAAATTGGTTTTAGACTTGACGTTGACGCAAGCACGAGAATGGGTAAATCTGCAAGTGAACGAAGATCTAGATGCAAAATAGGCGTGGATACGCGCTTTTCGCTATAATCCACCCCTTCCTTTGCAAGTCACCGAAACGCTGCCATGACCCTACGTACCAATGAAATCGAATTACTCTCGCCTGCAAAGACTGTGGAGATCGGCCGCGAAGCAATTTTGCACGGTGCCGATGCAGTCTATATCGGTGGTCCTTCGTTTGGCGCACGTCACAATGCCAGTAATGAAATTAGTGAAATTGCAAAATTGGTGGAGTTTGCCCATCGCTACCATGCGCGAATTTTTGTTACCTTAAATACCATTTTGCATGACAGTGAATTAGCACCAGCACAAAAATTGATTCATCAATTTTATGACGCAGGTGTGGATGCCTTGATCGTGCAGGATATGGGTGTGATGGAGCTAGACATACCGCCTATTCAAATCCACGCTAGTACCCAATGTGATATTCGTACGCCAGCGAAAGCCCACTTTTTAGGCGCATCCGGTTTTTCACAATTGGTGTTAGCGCGTGAACTGACACTGGAACAAATCAAAGCAATCAAGGCACAAACCACAACGCCCTTGGAATACTTTGTACACGGTGCTTTGTGCGTGGCTTTTTCCGGTCAATGTTATATCTCACATGCGAAAGATGGTCGCAGCGCGAATCGTGGTGATTGTTCTCAAGCCTGTCGTTTGCCTTATACCTTGACCGACGGTGAGGGCAGAGTGGTTGCTTATGACAAGCATTTATTGTCGATGAAAGACAATGATCAGAGCGCGAATCTTGAGGCCTTATTGGACGCTGGTATTCAATCTTTAAAGATTGAGGGACGCTATAAAGATATGGGTTACGTGAAGAATATCACCGCCCATTACCGTCTTTTGCTCGATGAAATTTTGGAACGTCGCCCTGAATATTATCGTGCCTCCAGCGGTCATACCCAAATCGCCTTTACACCCAATGTCGATAAAACCTTTCACCGTGGTCATACTGCGTATTTTGCCAATGGTCGCCTAGATGATATCGGAGCGTTTGATTCGCCCAAGTTTGTCGGTCTGCATATCGGCTATGTGACGCGTTTAGGGCCGGATTGGTTTGAGTTGGAAACCAATGAGGATTTAGCCAATGGCGATGGTTTCAACTATATGCACAAACGTGAAGTGGTTGGCGTGCATGCTAACACCGTAGAAAAAAAATCGAGCAATGACAATGGCACGATTTGGCGCGTGCATCCGAATGAAAAAATGGCGGAATTCGCTAGTTTAAAAGTCGGTATGTCAGTCCATCGTAATCGCGATCAACATTGGGAAATGGCATTGACCAAAAAGTCCTCGGATCGCAAAGTCGGCTTGTGGTTAAACCTGTCGGAAACCGATACTGGACTCATGTTGAGCCTGTCAGATGCTGATGGTATTAATACCAGCACCACAGTGGAATTGACCTTAGAAGCGGCACAACAAGCTGATAAAGCTGAAGCGGGATTGCGTGAGAATCTAGGTAAGCTCGGTAGCTCAATGTTCTATGCAGAACAAATTGATCTCAATCTCAGTCAAGCCTGGTTTGTCCCATCTTCTATCATCAACGCCTTACGCCGCGACGCTGTCGCCAGACATGAACAGACACGTGTGAGTTTGTGGCAGCGCCCCTTGCGTGAAGCAGCACAAGAGCCTTTAGTACCGTATCCAGAAACTACGCTGACGTATTTGGCCAATGTGTACAACCACAAAGCTAGCGAGTTCTACAAAAAACACGGCGTACAACTGATCGCTGCAGCCTACGAATCCCATGAAGAACCGGGTGAAGTACCTTTGATGATCACCAAGCACTGCTTGCGTTTTTCTTTCAACCTCTGCCCGAAGCAGGCCAAAGGAGTGACCGGTGTTCAGGGGCAGGTCAAAGCTGAACCGATGACTTTGGTCAATGGTGATGAAAAATTCACGCTGCGCTTTGATTGCAAGCCATGCGAAATGCATGTGATGGGTAGTATGAAGCCGCATATCTTGAAGTCAGCACCACCCAGCACGGTGAGTAGTCCTTTGGTGTTTCATAAGTCAAGACCGCAATAAATCCTTCGGCATATGGATAGAAATAGTAACTCATCAACAACATATTGTTATTGATGAGTGTTTCATATCACCGCTGTGCTTAGCTTGACTTGCGTAGTCATGCAGAATTTCCAACAAAAACCCTAGGCATATCTGAAGTATTTCAAACCAGCACTATTTGTCTGTTATAGTTAGATTCACGCCGTCGGGTTTCTATCTAATCACGTCAGTCACAAAGGGGTTAATACTTGCAACTTCTTTTTGCCAAACTCTCAAAATTCTCCTCTCTTGCAAACTGTTGGTTTGCGTTTGCCTTGCTGTTGACAGGATTTTCTTCTCTAGATGTTGCTAATGCAGGTTCATTGCATCGTCTGCGTTTTGATCACTTCAGTATTGATCAAGGATTGCCCAGCACCGGCGTTATATCGTTTTATCAAACTCGTAATGGCTTATTGTGGATGGGAACTGCAAATGGATTGGTACGCTACGACGGCAGGCATATGCGTTTGTTCTCGCATATACCTGCGCTCGAAAGCACCATTAGCCATGACCGTATTTTCAGTTTGTTCGAAGACCAACAGCAGCGCCTATGGATAGGTACCCGGCGTGGTTTGAATGTGCTTGATTTGCGCAGTGATGTGATTCAACGGATTCCTATGCCAGTTGAAATGCATTTAAAGCAGCAAGTGATTTACGGGATTAGCCAGGCAGATGAGGGACGCTTATGGTTGGCAACATCGACTGGTTTGATGTTATTTGATCCAAGTAGTAAAAAAATTATCCGATGGCAAGCCGATCCTGCTCTGGACGCTGATTTTCAAGGTGAGGTACGTGCTTTGATTAGCGATAAGTCCGGTGGCGTCTGGATAGGGCAGGGGTCAACGGTGGCGCATATCAATCATCGTGCTGAGTTACTGCATCGTGTGAAAACCACACAAGCTCAACTTGGCATGGCATTGCCGCCGAGTCAGACGCACGTGCGTAGTCTGGCTTTTGATAGCCAGGGACAGCTCTGGGTTGGCATGACTGGAGGTCTGCGTATTTGGCGCATACAGGATGAGCAAATGATTGCTCAAGCTTTGCCGCCAACGCTCGTGGTTCCAAACGCCACCGTTGCCGCCATTTTGCAAGATCACGAACAATCCATGTGGCTAGGCATGGGGAATGATCAAGGTTTATTTCGTTGGCATGCCGATCAAAAAAATCTAGAAAAATTTCGTAATCGTCCTTCAGTTGCCAGCAGTCTGAGTGGTGATTCCATTACCTCCTTGATGCAGGATGCCAGTGGGGGACTTTGGGTTGGAACCGGTGACAACGGTGCCAATCTGGTGGATTTAAAAGGACGTGGTTTTATCACGTATCTCAATATTCCTGGCGATGATCTTAGTCTATCGCACCGCTTGGTAACAGCAGTTTTACCTGATAGTGCTGATTATGTTTGGCTAGGCACCCTCGGTGGTGGATTGAATCGTCTGCATCTGCCCACAGGGCATGCACAACGCATCAGTAAAAAGCAAGTCGGGGTGGAATACATTCGTGTGTTGATGCAGGATGATAAAAAACAATTATGGGTGGGAGGCGAACGCCTGCAAGTGTTTGATCCGCAGACGCAGCGTAGTCGTGATGTGGAACTGAATCAGAGTTTTCCCATCGGTGCCCGATTTACCTCATTGGTAAGAGATCGTGGTGGCGATGTCTGGGCGGGCAGTAGTGTTGGTTTATACAGGATCAAAGCGGATGGTAGTTGGCGTGTGTATCGAGGAGATGTGAATCGGCTTGACTGGATAAATGATGATGCCATTGATAGCCTATTAATTGATAATCAACAGCGATTGTGGGTGGGAAGCAAAAGTGGTTTGTATCTGTACGATGAAACGGTTGACACATTTTTAGCAATAGGGACGCCAACTCCGAACTTACCAACACCCGATAAATTAGGTGTGACTGCCTTACGCCAGGATCGCAGTGGTCGTATTTGGGCGGCTACTGTTTTGGGCGGCTTATTGGAGGTCAAACCTGTTCCTGGCGCATTAAAATCTAAGGCATGGGAATTGATATCTTGGGCGGATACGCCACAGATTCCGAACCATGTGATCGAAGCCATGCAAGACGCAGAGAATGGTGAAATTTGGATGAGTAGTGAGCGCGGTTTAATGCGCGTGCGACCACAGAACAAGCAGGGACGTAATTTTCCCTCGTTTGGACGTTTTGATGGCGCCTTCAATTTTGCAGCCGCTGCCAGAACTGATAGCGGTGGATTACTCTTTGGCGGTGTCGGCCTCGCTTATTTTCATCCAGAAAATATTTGGGACCATGTAGTGGCTCCGCGTGT
>JAYVHZ010000443.1:0-2351 GCA_043770645.1 Undibacterium sp.
CCTAAATCAATCAAAGCATTAGAAGCTGCGATGGAGCAGGGCAAGAGCATTATGCTGGCAGCACAGAAGGCCGCTGCAAAAGATGAGCCATCGGCTGAAGATATTTATGAAATCGGTTGTATCGCCAATATCTTGCAGATGCTGAAATTACCCGATGGTACTGTCAAGGTATTGGTCGAAGGTGCGCAGCGTGCACGTATTCATAAGATTACCGATTCTGAGTCTCACTTTATTGCAGATTTGACGCCAATTGCAGCAGAAGATGGGGAGGATGCAGAAGTCGAAGCGATGCGCCGCGCTATCGTGCAACAGTTTGATCAGTATGTAAAACTGAACAAAAAAATTCCACCAGAGATTTTGGCGTCGCTATCTGGCATTGACGACGCAGGTCGCCTAGCTGATACGATTGCTGCGCATCTGCCTTTGAAGTTGGAGCAAAAACAAGTCATTTTAGAGATTTTTAGTGTTGCAAAACGCCTTGAGCACTTGCTCGGGCAGCTTGAAGGTGAGTTAGATATTCTTCAGGTAGAGAAACGCATTCGTGGTCGCGTCAAACGCCAGATGGAAAAATCTCAGCGCGAATACTATTTGAATGAACAAGTTAAAGCGATTCAAAAAGAGTTAGGTGAAGGCGAAGAGGGCGCGGATATTGATGAGCTCGAAAAGAAAATCAATGCGGCTAAGATGCCAAAAGAAGCACGCGATAAAGCGATGAACGAGTTGAAAAAACTCAAGATGATGTCACCGATGTCGGCTGAAGCGACTGTCGTGCGTAATTACATCGATACCATCGTTAACTTGCCTTGGAAGAAAAAATCGAAAGTCAATAATGATTTGAGTAACGCTGAAAAAGTATTAAGCGACGATCACTATGGTTTGGATAAAGTCAAAGAGCGTATCTTGGAATATCTCGCGGTTCAACAGCGCGTTGATAAATTGAAGGCGCCAATCTTGTGTTTGGTTGGTCCTCCTGGTGTGGGTAAGACTTCCCTTGGTCAGTCGATTGCGCGTGCGACAAATCGTAAGTTTGTTCGTATGGCTTTGGGTGGTGTGCGTGATGAAGCAGAGATTCGCGGTCATCGTCGTACTTACATTGGCTCAATGCCAGGTAAAATTTTACAGAGTTTGTCCAAGGCTGGTGTACGCAATCCTTTATTTCTTTTGGACGAAGTCGATAAGATGGGTGCTGACTTCCGAGGTGATCCGTCATCCGCACTATTGGAGGTTTTAGATCCAGAGCAAAATCATACTTTTTCTGATCATTATATCGAAGTCGATTTTGACTTATCTGATGTGATGTTTGTGGCGACGTCAAACTCTTACAATATTCCTGCGCCTTTGCTGGACAGGATGGAAGTGATTCGTTTGTCTGGCTACACAGAAGATGAAAAGGCGAGCATCGCGGTGCGATATTTACTGCCGAAACAAATCAAAAACAATGGTTTGAAAGAGGAAGAGATTTCGGTCTCCGAATCTGCGATACGCGACATCATTCGCTATTACACACGTGAAGCTGGCGTGCGTTCACTCGAACGTGAAATCTCAAAGATTTGCCGTAAGGTTGTGAAGATGCTGTTGTTGAAGAAGAGTGAGAAGAAAGCAACGATTTCTTCGAAAAATTTGGATAAATTTTTGGGCGTTCGCCGATACGATTTTGGTGTGGCAACAAAAGAAAACCAAGTTGGACAAGTCGTTGGTTTGGCATGGACGGAAGTTGGTGGTGATTTGTTGACTATCGAGGCTGTTTCTATGCCGGGTAAGGGGGCAACTATCCGCACTGGTACACTTGGTGATGTGATGAAGGAATCGATTGAAGCCGCTCGCACTGTTGTTCGCAGTCGCGCAGCTCGTTTAGGCATTAAAGCAGATGTGTTCGAAAAGACCGATGTGCATATCCACGTACCTGAGGGCGCTACACCTAAAGATGGCCCATCTGCTGGTATCGCGATGACGACTGCGATGGTTTCTATTTTTACCGGCATTCCAGTTCGTGCAGACGTTGCAATGACAGGCGAAATTACTCTGCGTGGTGAGGTGTTACCAATTGGTGGCTTGAAAGAAAAGCTGTTGGCGGCGCATCGTGGTGGAATCAAGACAGTGCTGATTCCAGAGGAAAATGCAAAGGATTTGACGGAAATTCCTGATAACGTAAAAAATAAACTGGAGATCATTCCAGTCAGGTGGATTGATAAAGTGCTGGAAATTGCCTTAGAGCGTCAGCCTGTCCCTTTGACGGAGGAAGAGTTGGCGGTGCCGGCGGTCGCTAAAACAGAAGCGGTTGGAGATACTTCAGCAATTAAGCATTAAGTAAGACTTGTTGTATCTCGATTTTAAATGAAAAATGCCCGAAT
>JAYVHZ010000444.1:0-4327 GCA_043770645.1 Undibacterium sp.
CCATCAGGCGAGAACCGCGCCTGCATTTCCCACGCCATCGTATGCGTCAATGCCTTCGCCTCTCCGCCGCCAATAGGCATAAGGTACAGATCCCCCAGCATATCAAAGACTATTTGCTTGCCATCGGGACTGACATCAACCGTCATCCAGGTGCCAGATTTCGTGTCGAGCTTTACGACTTTTCCCTCGCCGGGCGCACTATTCACGTCCCATTTTTTCTTCGGTGCATCTGCTGCAACCGACAGCGCAGAACACATCACCAACGATGCCAGAACAATACTCCGGTTAATGCTACGCATAACTTCTCCCATTAGTCTTATTTACAATAAAAATCGATATGAATTCGAATTACCTTGAGTGTAAACCTACATCAGTTCGAACCAAGTTTGCTTTGACAAATGTGCTTGAAATTTGGTTCAACTATCTCGAAAAAGAAAGCCTAGTCGATCAATGTCTTTAGGTTTTTTCATTTTAACGAGGCAGTTCAGGCAAGCAAGCTTCGTACGTGATTCAAGTTTGACCCGCAAAGCGGTCAATCAAAAGCGAGAGTTTACTTAGACAGCTGAGTTCCCAAAAAAACACACAAATAGTGCAAAACAATGCCGCCAAGGACGAAAAAATACTGCACCACAAAAGCGCAGCGATCCTGTCACCAATAAAAAAACGTCGCAGCATCGCACCATTTTCGGGAATTAGGCTTATGCGCAAGGCTTTTCTGCAATGCCTGCAGCGTGTCTGAATATGACAGCAAAATGTTGCGCGATGAGTAAAAAGGCGTGGTCAAATTGCGTTTTACAAGCGATGTCAATTACAACGTCTTCGATGCCACTATCGAGGAATCTAGCGGGTTCACCAATCTTGATCGTGCATCAACGTCAGCACTAAAAGGTTGTCGCTTCACGATGGCAAATCGCATGCTGTAAGTCAACACAAAAAAGGCGCTAAAGAACCGCGAATCCCGCTCAATCAGTTTTAATTGGGCTATTAAGTAACGAACTCATTCACCACTTCTCCACGTCTCCACTTCTCCACTTAAAAAAGTATCAAAAATTTACTGAAAATGTGGTGAATTCAGGGTTGAAGTGCAATCTATGAATGGCGTAAGCAAATGGACGCAACATCCAACAGCAATTGTGCCTATTTGATCGACCAATCGAAATTACATAATGAACTACGCCCATCTCAAATAGGACGATGCCAGAGTCGCATTCCTTTTAACCCAGATTTTCATTAGGGCGTGTGAAGATGATAGATGCACTTTTGAGGCAGTCTTGTTGCGAATGCGACGTCAATAGCGAGCTAGGTACAGTCAAAAGCAAGGAAGAGCAGCAGAAATGGCCGCAAATGCGCCGTCAGCTCACAACTACCACCGTAGGTGCGCCAAATGGAAAATCTAGGTTTATCACGACAATTGTATTTAGCTCAAAACAAATCAGACGTGGAGGCGATTATTAATGTGCTGCCGAATAGGGATCACTTAGGCGTGGATTACGAATCAAATTCTCATCAGTGAGCGTTTTCAAAAAAGCGATTAAATCTTGTTTGTCGCGCTCGTTGAGGACAATACCATCGACTAATGCGCTCTTATAGGGATTGGCTCGTCCATCGCCAGCATTGACACCGGTGCTGATTACTAGCCCGCCGGCGGCATAAAAATCGAGCACCTGTTCAAGGCTCGCTATACTACCGTCATGCATGTACGGGGCCGTCAGGGCAATATTGCGTAGGCTGGCAATTCGAAATTTGCCCATGTCAGCCGCGTTGCCTGTCAATTCAAACAAGCCTCGATTGGGTGCAGGAAAACCGCCCGCGCCATCTATATTGTAGAGACCTGTATTTTGAAAAACGCTGGAGCCAGAACTCAGATTTTGACTTAGACCTTGACTCTGGCTATCAAAGTTAAAGCTGCCGTGACACCGAAAACATCGCGCTTGATCGCTAAAAAACAATTGTTGACCACGAAGTTCCTCAGTATTCAAGTTGACCTTGCCTTGTAACGATTGATCATATTTACTCTCGAAAGAGATAAGGCCACGTTGAAAACTGGCGATCGCCTTAATCAGGTTGGTAATCGTCATTGGCGCTTTCTCGTTAGGGAAGGCATCGGCAAACTGCTGGGTTATTTGCGCATCTAGATGCAATCGGGCCAACATGGCGTCTTGGTTTTGCGGCGTCAGCCCCATTTCGATAGGATGCTCTGCAAACAAGGGAATCATCATTTGCTGTTCTAGCGTTGTTAAGTCTGGTCGCGCCCAAGTGTAGCTCGCTCGCCAAGCGCTATTGACCAAGGTTTGCGCATTGCGCGGTGTGAACTCACCTGTGGCACCACGTGACACTTGCAAATTATCTGTGAACGCCGACTCCTGACGATGACAAGAAGCGCAGCTTTGGATACCGTTCACCGATAGACGGGTATCATAAAATAGGCTTCGGCCCAGTTGAAATTTGGCCTCTGACATAGGATTGTCATTGGGTACGATCGGCTCTGGTACCCCTGCTGGCAAATCCCAATGCCAAGTTGCGGTTTCGACCTTTGCGGTTTCGACCAGTTTAACGGCAAGCGGACTGGCCTGAGGAACACTATCTGCTTGACCGCCTCCACATGCGACCAAAGCGAAGAGAACAAGACTGATTCCATAGCGCTTGATGATGAGTTTGATGTTGAGTTTCATGATGATTTTTACCTTCGACATTGGTTTTTTTCCAGCAGCAGAATCGCGCTGCTGCTGGAACTTTGGACTGAATGATCGATAGAACGTGGGCGTGCTAATGCTTTCCGCGTCCTTGATTCACGATGCTCGGAATCAATTCTGTGCCCTTAGCAGCCTCTAGTCCGCCCAAACTCAAACTACCATTCCAAACGCCAGAGGTGCCACTAGTCGCACTCGTCACGGCAAAATTACCGTCATGGCAGTCGCGTTGTCCCCGAACACAACCCTTGAGCAACATATCCATTGCCTCGGGATGCCAACCATTCATCCAGGTACCATGCAATGACAGGCCACCATTATTGCCAGAAACCGTGTACAGATCCGATGCCAAACGGAAGCCTTTAGAGGTTTTAGTCACAGGGTCTAATTGATCTGGAAATAAAGGAAATGCAAAGTGATAGCTAACTCTGACAATGGGATAAGGATGCGAGCTAGGGCAGCTGACCCGATTGTTGGTGCCACTTGGATATGCCATATGACTTTGATGATCTGGGGAATCGAGATCGACACCATTCCAACAACTGGGAAAGAATATATCAAAGCGCAACATGTCTGGTGCTTTACACTCGGGAATACTGACACTCCATGGGCCACCAGCAGCATCGCTAGCATTCCAACTTTGGCAATGCCAACGTGCAACGGCGGTACTCTGTGCCAGCTTATTTGGCGTCCCTTTCATATCACCAGCGACGATGCGTAAGCCAATCGGAGCAGCCCAAATACTATTCAAATCACTCACACCCGCCGAGTAGTAAAACACTTCATGCGCGGCAGCCGCGCTACGATCGCCCTCCCCCACCTTGGCTTTAACAACATCCCACGCCGGCGCACCGCCAGCATCAAGAACACGAGTTCCTGTTTTTTGATCATACTTGGGAGACAGTAGCGCAGGCATCCAATAAGCGGATCGATTCAAGGTACTTCCAGAGCAGCCTGCTTGCGGATTGGCCAATAAGCTGTCATGCGTTGTTTGGCTATTGACGTTTTTACTGCCATAAAACATATTTAAAACACCGCCGCCCGCCTGACTAGGATAAACCACAGGATCATCATAGGAAGCATGATCAAATTCGCAATTAATGCGCATAATTCCTTTCCAACCGCCTGTAGTCACGGGCGTTGGTAAGACCTGGCCATCGATCAAACGTTTCGCAAGAAAATCAGCCGAACCGGTCGCAAAAATACTATCCACGGTCCATGCTGCGATAGTCGCTGCACCAGCCACACCACTGCTGGACAGTGCCCGAATTTGCATCTGGTGAGCACCAACGCTAAGACGGTCGTATTGTTTTTTTGCATTGAGACGTGGGACTTGCAAAGGACTTGTGCATGCGACGAATTCCTCTTTGTCTAGGGCGCATTGAAAGCTACTAGCGCCCGCAGCTGAAAACACAAAGCGCGCATAGGATTCAGTGGTTTTCGCAGGCGGCTTTTCTGTAATGACGACAGAACTAACCGCAGTCGGCTTGACCACCGGCGCTGCCTGACTATCTAAAGTTGAACCACTAGTGGCATCACCGCCGCCACATGCAGTAAGTAATAGTAAAGGGCCAACTAAACTAAGGAAGAAACATGGACCGTTTCCCCACCTTGATTTTAATTTATGATCCTGATTG
>JAYVHZ010000445.1:0-2654 GCA_043770645.1 Undibacterium sp.
GTTATTCTGTTAGACCAACCAGATAGCATCGATGACATCGCCATGATTGCCACTCGTCTGATTGACGAAATTAATATGCCTATCGAATGGCAAGGCAAACCAACAAAAGTCGGCGCTTCCATTGGTATTACGATCTCTGACCATCAAGGTGCCGACGCAGAACAACTACTCAAACAAGCAGACGACGCGATGTACCATGCGAAAAAGTCGGGCAAGAATCAATTTTATTTTCACAAGACGTCAAAACCATAAGACACGAATTGGCTCTAGGATTTAAGGATTGCCCCAACGGTATTCATTCATAGTCAGCCTGTTCTGTTTCAAACACGCCTACTAAAACTGGACTACCGAATTTGATGGGTATTGTTAAATTCAGATAGAAAAATACCTGTCTCTCCGGGAGCCACGGCGTCTATATCCCTGTACCCGAGGTCTTGCATAGGACGCCAACCTGCTTCATTCAGATTGCGCCAATAATCAGCCATCGAAAATTGCACAGGCCGAAAAGCTAGACTGCCTTTTTTATTCCAGTCTGCCCACGGATGTTGCGGATGAATATGTTGGCCGATTTTCGAATTGAGAATGACCGTTTTACCGACGGTTTCTAAAACCTTTTTCGAGATAGTACCGACTGGTGCCTGATAGGCATCAACATCGCTCAAAGTGCAGCGATACGATGCGACGATAATAGTCGCATATGGCGTACATTTTTGTGTGTCGAACCATTGACGGCCTAAGTAAAATTTACCAGTCAATGCATTCGCACTGCCATCATGGGTGAAGTCAACCTCATTAAAGACGAAACCGAAAAGTGTGCGCACATTGGTATTCGGCGCAGTGACGTATGATGTAGAGCGATCTCCTAGAGACTTGATTTCAGGGCGATAGAAATATGCTGTGGTATCTCCGAAAATAAAATCCACATTTCCTTCTACATAGGAACGATGAAAGAAACTACGTGCTGTAAGCGCAATCGCATTTGATTTCAAAAACAAAGTATCTTGAAATCCGAGTACACGTACATTTTCAAATTGCACCTTATCCGCACCTTCGACCATCAAGGCAACCGCTTGATGTTGTACTGTCCCAGAGCCGATCAACAAACGCATGCTGGTCACTTACTTTAGCTATGACGATTTAGTTGAAATGCTGCGCTGCTGTTTATTCACACCGCGCGTTGGCCACACGATTGCATTTGGCATGTCGGCAAATCCAGCTAGTTGGTGGGATAATCGCTACGCTAGCCATCTTGGTTATCAAGCGAAAGATAGTTCAACACAATTCGCACATAAAATCCCTGATAGCGGTGACTATCCTGAGAAAGATGACATTACGACGATTTATCAGGGCGGTGGATTTTTACTCACTGGGCCGCAATATAAATAGTCGTTGCCTTGAACCCAGATTTCCCTTTGGATGAGCGGAACTTAACTAAACCATTGACTATTTTTTCCATGCTTGGTAAGTCAACTCCTAGCTCATTGGTGCTCTAACCCTAGCAACGTTAACCGAAAAATCAATGCCGTTCATCCCTACTCTGTCCTGTGACAATGAATATAAGGTGTCGCCCTCTTTGTAGCACTTAAGAAATTTGCATGACTAAAAAAAACGGCAAGCCCAGAAAAGGGGACTTGCCGTTTTGATTCAATTCTCAACGTAAACCACTGATTCCTGTCTTTGCTGCCCAATCAAACATCTGAATTAGCAGCTCGTTGTCACCACAGTAAACGTTGGACTTGCCACCGCAGAAGCAGGTTCAGCATACTTCACAAAACAATTCAATCCTTTGCTCGATCCTGCAACGCTCACAGGAATCGCAGCAATTTCGGTTGCAGTGGTCAGTGGTGAGTTTGCTGTAGCGGCACTACTTGGAGCAATGATCGTATAGTCACTCGAGTTTAAGCCAGCAGCTAACGCCAAATTGGCATCCGCTTTAGGATAGCCAGAAGCAAAAGCAGTCGAAAACGTGACGACTACCCCTTCCATAGTCACCGAGCTAGGCACTGGCGTAGTCACCAGATACTTGCCTTTCGCCATGGCCGAGACGGAAGTTAATGCCCCCTTTGCGGCTTTCAATGAGGCGCTCCGGGCATCACTACCGAGATCGGCAAATTTGGGTAGCGCTGTTGCTGCCAAAATTCCCAAGATGACAATGACTACAATAAGCTCGATTAAGGTAAAACCCTTAGACTGATATTGATTCATAATATTTCCAAAAAAATGTAGGGATGAAGCGAAAAATCCTCATTCCCCATTAATTAACTTCAATTAACAACCTGACGTGAAAACTGTAAATGATGGACTCCCCGTCGCTGTTGCAGGCTCTGTATATTTTACAAAGCAGGTCAGTCCAGCAGGCGAGCCAGCAACGCTAACTGGGATAAAAGCAACTTCCGTAAAAGAAGTTGCAGGGGAATTCGCCGTTGCTGCACTACCGGCAGCGACCAAAGTATAATCAATCGACCCTAATCCCGCAGCATTCGCGAGACCTGAGTCAGCCCTCGGATATCCTGACGCGACCACTGTCGCATAGGTAATAAGGGCACCTTCGAAAAGCGTTGCAATTGGCGGGGAAGGACTGACCAAATGTTTCCCCTTTGCCATCGCAGTAACCGAACTCAACGCGCCTCTTGCTGCTTGTAAAGACGCGATCC
>JAYVHZ010000446.1:0-9547 GCA_043770645.1 Undibacterium sp.
CTTGCATTTACGCCTATCGTCAAAAAGAAAGCAGCAACAAGCGATATCGACCGAAGTCGAACAGCAAACGACGACTATCAGTGCGGAAACCGTTGAATTAGCAGGCAATTCAGGTGAGCGTATGGTTCGCAAAGCACAAAAATTATTGTTAGAAGATCTCAGCAGTGCGCTTACTTTGGTTGAATTGGCACGATTTGTCGGTACCAATGAGCGTCGACTCACAGAAGAATTTCGCCGCTACACTGGCCTACCTGTTTTCCAATATCTGCGCCAAGAACGGTTTCGACGAGCATGCGAATTGCTGCTGCACAGTGACATGCAAGTCAGCATTATTGCCGATACCTTAGGATTTCAAACCGCAGCGGCGTTTTCTTTTGCGTTTCGCTCACATTTTGGCATGACGCCAAGCCAGTATCGACAGACTGTCGGGATGAACGTATCGCAATAAACGAGAGCGCTGCCTTGCTCGCTCTCGCTGATTAAATTCAAAATTTAACGCTCGCTTCTAGCATCAATTTTCGTGGCGCGGTTCTTCCACCATAGGCAATCCCGAACGGGCGCGTAATGACATTTTCGACGAAGGCAACATACTGCTTATCGAATAAATTATTGACGACAAGACCGAGGCTCCATTGCCCTCCCAAACTAGTCAACGCGCTTTGCCAACCGAGACGCGCATCGAAGCGTGTTTGAGAAGTACCCACCGCAAAAGTCGGGGTTCTTAAACAATCAGTTTTCAAAACAGTATCTTGATTACAGCGCACTTTCGAGACGTAAGCCGCTTGCAATACCGCGTGCCACCGGCCATGTGCGCCAGACCATGTGTAATCGAGACCGGCAGCAGAACTCAAAGATGGCGTTCCGACCGCTTGATTATCGAGTTGTATGCCAGTGTTGCTGGTATAGCTGTCATACCGTAAATCAATATACTCAGAATTGCTATAGAAACGTAGTGATGGTGAGAACTGCCATTGCACATGCAGATCGACACCCGTCGCATTGCGATCTGAACTTTGTGTGACGTATTTTGGAAAACCATCGCTGCCAATCCCGACTAATTCCAAAGATTGCAAATTTTTGAAACGAAATTTAAACAGCGAAGCATCGTAACGCAGACCTAGCGATGGCAACTGTCCTTTAACACCAAGTTCAAGATTAACAGCGGTTTCTGGCGCGTAGCTGCCATTACTATTAAAACCAGAAAATCCACCAGCTTGATAGCCTTTCGTCAGTGAGGAAAAAATCATGGTGTCCGTGTTCAATTGATGGTCAATCACGAAACGCGGACTAAAATCTGTCCATTTTTTCTCAACAAGCAAAGGGGTTTCTCTTGTAGCTTCCCCTGCGACGATGGGTAAATTGTTGGCAACCCCTGAAAAACCGAGCGAGGGAATACCGTAGTAAAGACCAGCAAGCTTGGGATCCTTAAAGAAACCCAAGGCATTCAAAGTCGTCAATTGCGCATCAGCGGCCTTCGCGACGCGTTGCGGATAACGCCAGCTATATTGCTTTTCATCTTGCGAATAACGCAGACCAAAACTCAAATTAGTCGCACTCGACACAGGGAAAATTGCATCCCCATAAATGGCGGTTGCCCTGCTATGCAAGACGTTAAACATACTCTCCTGCCATGGCAAACCCAACAAATTGATATTACTCAAACCAAACTGACGTGCTACCCCTGTGATCTGACCAAAGGGAAATAATTGACCGCCTGATAGATTCTTGAAGAGGGTATCAAGTGACGTTGTGGTGGTGGATGCTTCACTTGTCTGATTTGCTTTTTCGTCAAAAAAACTCACCCCCGCGACCCAATCGACGGTATTAGTCTTACCGTTGATTTTGAATTCTTGTTGCCAGGTCGTGTTTCGATCGCGGTTGTAGGTTGCTAAGGCAGTGGCGATATCGGTGGTGCCATCGGAATCTTCTTTGGTACTCGTGGTGAAATGGCGATACGAAGTATTTGAACTTAAGTCCCCCCAGGGTGACAGGTGTTGAATTCGTAGATTGACGCCATTAAATTGCCGTGCCTCTCGATTGTCTGGCACGTCGGTACTGATCGGCGCGATCAGTGGATTGAGATAGGATTGTGGATTCCCACCACCCAAGCCCATAATGGCGCGTGCCCGCTGATCGAGATTCTCATGTTCCCATGACAGAATCATGCGACTGCTAGCCGATCCTTGCCAACGTAACGCCAGACGTGTGCCCCAAGAATGGTCGCCACCATAAGCTTCCCCAGATTGACTATCTCGCAAGGCACCACGCGATTGTTGTGTGACACTACTAAATCGTAGAGCCCAATCATCACTTAGTGCTCGGTTCAAGACGACTTGAGAATGGCGCAAACCATGATTGCCGAGCCGAATTAATGCACTAGTTTCGGCATTGGCGTGCGGTTCATTGGTGAGAATAGAGATGGCACCGCCAGCGGTATTACGACCGAATAAAGTACCCTGCGGACCTTTCAATATCTCGATACGTTTAACATCATGAAAATTGAGTAATGCGCCGCCAGTTTTGCCCGAATAAACACCATCAACATAAATGCCAACCGGAGAATCTGTACCGATCAAAAAATCTTGATTACTTAAGCCGCGTAGCGTGACCTTAGGTTGAGTCGGCTGGTGCGCATCGATCATGAGACTTGGGACATACACATTCAGGTCCGCCAGATTATTCGCCGCGAGTGCATGCAGCTGTTCTTTACTAATGACCTGAATCGCCATCGGCACTTTGGACAATTCTTGAGTACGACTCTGTCCGTTGACCACCACACTCTCTATTTGACTCCCCTCAAGACTTGATTGTGCCAGGCTTTGCTGCGCATACAAGCCGCTCGCCATCAATGCACTGAGCATGGGAATTGAATTTTTCAATCGAAAAAAAAGCATTTTAATTTACCCACAATAATTTATATATGATCAAGAATTCGCGTTTAGGCAAGCGCGAAATGTTGTAGAAAAGCGCTGAATCGTGAGTAGTTGATTGAGACTAGCGTAAAAATGCCCCTGCCCTGCCTATAATCCTAAAAACTTCAGTTGACCGCTTAATGTTGCGTTGGAAGCGGCATGAACATTAACTATCGCCATCTCTATTCGCGTCACCATGTAGGTGAGAACGCTACGAATTCGATTGCCCATTTTTCCGCGCTTCTGGACTTCGTTGTTCCTCCTATCAACGTGGAGGTTGTTTCGTCGTCACGCCTTGCCAGAAACGCGGAAAAACGCACACTCGGACTCGTCCAACTAAGGTTTTTAGGATAATCAAACATGCCTTCATACTTCACAAAACACCTCGCCACACTTGGTATGCCTATTCTTTGGCTACTTGGTATTGCGCTTTTGGTTTTTGGCAGTAGCAACATTCTTGCCGCCGATCGCAGCTTGGATGTAAATACGGTCGATTCGTCGATTTCACTGACTGAGTATTTTACTGCACTCGAAGATCCGAATCTTACTGTGACCATCGATGAGGTGATGAAATCGAATCTAAATTCGCAATTTAGAGACAGCGCAACATTCGTCTCTGGATTCAATTTCGGTTACACCAAGAGTGCTGTGTGGCTACGCCTTCACCTCACAAATTCTGGTAGTAGTGAAGCTCACAAAATGCTGGAATTTAGCCATTGGGGCTTAGAGAATATTGACTATTACCGAATTGCCGATGGCAAGTTGGAGTCGATTTCGACTGGTAGTTTGCGTGATTTCGCCTCCCGCCCCTATCGCAATCGCTACTTTGTTTTTCCCATCAAAATTGCTGCGCAGACGGAGCAAATTTTGTATTTTCGTATACGTTCAACGCCTCTGAATATTCCTGCTAAATTATGGGACACACAGGCTTATCATCAGTACGAACGCAATGACTATCTCTCGCAGTCGCTGTTTTTTGGTCTCGCGCTTGGGATGATTTTGTATAACTTACTGCTCTTCATCGGCGTCAGAGATACCACTTATTTGTACTACCTACTATTTGTGATCATGACCACTTTAACCTTGGCAGATCACAATGGCTTACTGAAAGAATTTCTTTGGCAGAATTCGCCACGTTGGTCGGCAATCTCAGTCAATATTGGCTACTCCTTATCTCTGGCAAGCTTGATGATGTTCATGCGCGCCATGCTCAAAACCAAGCAGCTTGCTCCGCGCGTCGATTTGTTTCTGCAGACCGTGATCGCGGCGCATTTACTTTCACCGATAGGTTTTGTATTCGCTTTTCAAGTCATAGCCGAGCCGATCGCCACTTTCTATGGCGTGACAGCCTTAATCGTTTTTTTTACTTGTCTCTACTTTAGTTTTCTTCGACAACGAAGCGCCTATTTTTTCTTGGCAGCATTTTCAATCAGCATCGTTGGTGTCTTTATGTTCGCATTACGCGCTTTCGCCATGGTGCCAAATAATGCGTTTACCGCACAAGGCATTCAGCTTGGCTCTGCGGTAGAAATGGTAGTACTCGCCTTTGCTTTGGCCGATAGGTTTAACCAAATGCGAAGAGAAAAGCAAAGAGCGCAAGCCGAGGCCATCGAAGCACAACGTCAGTTAGTCGACAGTTTGCAATTGTCCGAAAAAGTACTAGAAGCGCGTATCGAAGAACGAACGGCTGAGTTGGTCATCGCCAGAGACTCTGCTGAAAAATCGAATCGCGCCAAGTCGGTCTTTTTGGCCAAAGTTAGCCATGAACTGCGTACTCCGATTCATGCTGTCCTTGGGTATATAGAATTAGCAATGCGCGACAAGTTAATGCCAAACGTGGCGCGGAAACTCGATATTGCACGCACCTCAGGACAACAATTGGCAAATCAGATTAATGATTTATTGGAGCATGCAAAGAGCGAAAACGACATACTTAAAATAGAGCCCGTCAGCACGCCTTTACATACGGTCGCCAATAACGTCTCTCACATGGTGGATTTGCTTGCATCAGATAAGGGCAATCGCTTTACCGTAGAACTTGATCCTCACCTACCGCCATGGGTTTTGGTAGACGCCAAGCGCTTGGCGCAAGTCTTGATGGTCCTATTGAATAATGCTATGCGCTACACGAAAAATGGAGACATCATCCTGCGTCTTTCTCTTGATGACAGCGATTCAAGTAAGGGATTGGAATCTCCGAGCGCCAGTGTCTGTTTCGCTGTCGAGGATACGGGCCGAGGTATCGCGAAAGAAACCTTGAACGACATTTTTTCCGATTTCTCACGTGGCGCGTCGACAGACAGTGATGGCTTAGGATTAGGATTGCCAATTGCTCGGCATATTCTGACTTTGATGCACTCCGAATTAAAGGTCGAAAGTAGCTTGGGACAAGGTAGCAAATTTTTCTTTCACTTATGTTTGCCGCTGGCGGAGGAGATGTTGCAACAAGACTCTTCAGTGTCGACAACGTTCACAGCTTATGCTGGCGAAGTCTGTCAGATTTTGGTTGTTGATGATTTTCTGGTCAATCGACGCTATTTAGAAGAATTATTAGGTGATTTAGGATTTGACGTCCGTAGTTTTGCCGCTTCCGATGATGCATTACTCTATCTAGAAAACCTTGATGCAGATACTAGACAAAGCATTAAACTCTGCATTGTCGACCAACAACTGAACGGCGATGACAGCGGCTGGAATTTCATTTTGGGTTTGCGATACAAGAACCCACTTCCTGAACATTTACGTGATTGCCCAGTCTTGATGCTCTCTGCAACTGAGCCCTTAGTTCCGGATAATTTGCGATCACGCAGGCATATTGACCAGCACCTATTGAAACCTGCCGATCAACAGCTTTTACTTCACACCATAGGTGAGATGGCAGGTATCAGTTGGATCTCGCCTACTGAAGAGTTAGTCATCCCGAGCGAGACAGAGGGGAGTATGCAGATGCAAGATGAAACCGTCTGGCAGCGGCTTTATGCTCTTGCTCGCCAAGGCGCAGTCATTGAGCTCGATGAGTGGGTCGAGCTCAACCGTGAGATCGATCTACCAGTGGCATTGCAACACCATCTTCATAAACTTGATTTTGCGGAAATAGCTACTTTTGCCCAATCGCAAATCGCTCGTTCAACTTGAGTTTTTCTTCGTAATTGAGTCCTAGATCTCTATGTGCTTGAGGGAATGCCACGCAAAAAAAGTGACATTTTTTAATTTTTCATCTATTAATCAATTTCCGCTTGGAATCAAATTCTCCTCTGTCCCTATCGAATTTCTGACCAAAAATTTCGATTGAGCGACTTTCGGTGTGCATCACACCTTTCCAATTTAAATTTATGAGATTCTCGCCTGCGTCTAGGATTCTCACTTGAGATCCTCATCAATTTTATTAATGCGATCAATCTTCAAAAGGAAACAATCATGGCCGACACTATCCCAGTACTCGTTAATACGCCAATTTCTAGTGTAAGTGGAGCAGCTAATTTCACATCAGCTGATATTGAAAAAATACTGGTCAAGTTTTCTAATATTCGATCATTCATCAATCAATTTCTGGATCAAGGGATATCCATACCTGGATTGGATGATTTATTGGTGAATGCGGAAAGTGCGCTTCCCAACTTTAATTCCGTTACTCCAAGGCTTGTAGATCGATCCAATACTACGACAGCAATCGTGTTCGATCTGCCTAGTTCACAGCTGAGTTTTATTGTAAGCAATGATATTCTTATCCAAATTGCTAACGGTACGACGAGCTACCTTCTCGCCGTAGACTACGCGATCGATACAGGCTTCCTTCAGGACGCATTTGAAGACACACCATTAGATGGTTTACTTCCTAGTCAAGCAGAAATCGTGGTGAGCACTCAACCAGTCATATCGACGCTTGGCGAGGAACTTAATTCTGGCGTCAGTCTGATCGCGAAATTCAATATCGCGGATAGTGACAACCCACTATTGCGCTTTCAACATAAGGCACTCGGCATCGATAGTATTACCGGAATCATTAATATTGCAGATAGTCACCAGAGCGTCACTGGGAAAGTTGAGCTTGATAAGCAATTGTTTAACGTGCTCGGGTTTAGCGTCACCGCGAAAGAGTTTTCGTTTTCAGTCGGTGCACAAGGAGCTGTCAATCCGACTCCCGTATTTACGGCGGAACAGACTATTGCATATCAGGGCTACGACCCAACCCAAGCCGATGAACCGACGCTACTTATTTCAAACGGTTTTAAAGTGGACCCTACTTCACTGTCGATATTTGCCCAGGTCGGCACAGGTCAATTAGGTGGTTGGAACAATCCATTTGGTTTTACCGGTGCTGAAATTCGAACCTTGGCGATGCAAGTCGGTGCGACCTATCTCCCAGTACCAACCGTCGATAACGTTGGTGTTGTTGCAGATCTAGCTTGGGGAATTTACAACCTCAAACTCGCTACGATGATCGACATTAATACGCCGACAAATAGTGCATTTTCTTTGACGGTGTACGACAAGATCAATCTGGTTGAACTGTTTGCGAAGATGAATTCAAACCTACTTGGAGAACATGGATCGAAGTTGGTGGCGCTGGCACATCCTCTTTTTAAATATATCCCCGTGACGATTATCTCTTTGGACAGCGACAACGATGGCGTACTTGACCCGCTGATGAGTGTGGTTCCCGTCGAAACAAAGATCGCCACTACCACAATAGAAGCGGGCATGAGCGTCAATGCTAAGGTCGACCTATTTGGGAAAACCGGAAAACTGGCTCTGAATGCATCCTCTGATTTCTTAAAGCTGGACGGCATGCTGGAAATCGAGCACTTTAAATTAGGCGATTTTATAAGCATTAGCGGCGGACAAGCTGGCACCAACTTAATGCTCGCTTTCCATGTTGATGCGACCAAAGGCGAAGCATATTTCAAAGGTGATGGACTAATCGATGTTTTGGGCCTAAGTTTGTCAGCTCATTTCGACATCAGTCCAGATAACGTACATATCGAGAATTCATATCTCGATCTGGCTGTCGCTCAATTCAACATTGATCATTTGGATTTGAATTTACAGCATGGCACCGGATCTGGTTTGGCGAACATGACTGTATTAGGAAAAGTAATTTCAGCGGTAAGTTTCAATGCGACTGAAGATCGCGTGAATTTTGATGCGAACTTGAACCTTGGTTTGGCATCAATCGATGGATCTTTCGACCTGAATCAGACAACCCAAGAGATAATCGGAAATGGAGACGTCAAAATCCTAGGTAAGACGATTGCAGAGTCCAGCTTCAAAGCAATCCCAGGCTTTGCTGAAATCGGTGGGAAACTTGATCTAGCTATTGCATCCATAGATGGTCTTTTTGTATGGAATCAATCCAATGGAAGTATCAGCGGAACAGGCGACGTATTCATTCTAGATAAGAAAATTGCAGCCGCCGGTCTTACAGTAACAAGTAATCTGGTCCAATTTACAGGGAAATTGGACCTTGGCGATTTAACCATGGACACCACGTTTACATGGAACAAAACATTAGGGGAGATATCGGCTACGGGCACCGTTTTGGTGAACGGAAATACACTCGCAGGCGCTAGCTTCAAATTGGATGCAGACGGAGACTTAAGCATTACAGGAAACTTGGGCGTCGACGTTCCAGGGCTTGGTAATATTGGCACGTCCATTACCATAAAGTATGAAGACAATGTCCTCATGGTGAAAGCGACTGGCGACCTAGGCATCGTGGGGGAAGCAACCGTAAGAATGGAAGCGAGATTATTTAGCCCGGATAAAATTATTGCTATGTTTGGAGATGTAATTACAGATGCGGTTGGGACAGTCTCTGGATATACAAAGGCCCTCATCGACGGAGGTGAAAACTTACTCAACGCTGCAAAAAATTTCTTCACATCAGATCAAGTTGAAGATCTTGGCAAACAAATATTGGGGGACATCGGTGGATTTATTGGTATCAATACTGATGACCGCATTACCTATGTCGGTACCGATAATGCCAATGATAAAGACGGTGCCTCCAAGCGCGACACTCTCTTCGGCAATGGCGGCAATGATAGACTAAATGGTAAAGATGCCAACGATTTTATCGATGGTGGCGCCGGGGATGACACGCTTATTGGTGGAGCTCAAGAGGATATCATCTTTGGTGGTTTGGGCAACGATAGAATGAATGGTGAAACTGGGCATGACAAGCTCTATGGTGGCTTGGGAAATGACACCATTTTTGGTGAAACTGGTGACGACATCATTGAAGGCGGCGCTGGTGATGATGAGATATACGGGGGAAGCGACGACGATTCCATCGATGGCGGCGCCGGCGATGACATCATCTATGGTGGGATGGGCTATAACACGCTGCGCGGAGGCAGCGGCAATGACACCATTTATTTATCAGAAGAAGGTGGAGAGGCAAATATTTTGGCGTATGGTGGAGACGGCAATGACACGCTGATCGGTTACGGTGGTGACGACACAATCAATGGCGAGGAAGGCGATGACTCCCTCGATGGTGGAACAGGCCGTAATAGCTTAACTGGTGGCAATGGAAATGACACCTATATTGTAAGAACGATTACCGATAACATTATCGAATCATCGAACCAAGGTGTTGACACGGTAAGGAGTGAAATAAGCTATACGCTAAG
>JAYVHZ010000447.1:0-5887 GCA_043770645.1 Undibacterium sp.
TGAAACTGGCGCGTAAGCTATCGGCTGAATAGATAAAAAGGCCTAACCAAATTCCTAGAAATCCAAGTAAGCGTTCATGGTCAAATTGTTCGTGATACAGCCAGACACCGATTAGCAATTGGATGGTTGGGGAAATGTACTGCATCAAGCCTAAAGTCGCTAACGGGATTCGGCGGGCTGCTGCTGCAAACATCAATAGTGGAATCGCGGTAATCGGACCGGCGGCTATGAGTAAGAGTTGAGTTTGTGTGGCTGCATGAATAAACTTAGTTTGATCATGCAAGACTAAATAAATCAGGTAAGCAAGCGCAAATGGAAACAAAATCATGGTTTCCAGTGATAGACCTTCTAAGGCTCCTAAGGCGGCGGTTTTTCTCAGTAATCCATACATGCCAAAAGTGGATGCCAGTACGAGCGCAATCCAAGGCGGGTGACCAGTTTGCAAGCTTAACCAGGCAACGCCTAAGCCAGCGCAAACAATCGCAAACCACTGCACCGAACGCAGACGTTCTTTAAGTAAAATAAAGCCGAGAAAGACATTGACCAAGGGTGTCATAAAGTAACCGAGGCTGGCATCGACAATTCTGTCATTATTGATCGCCCAGATATATAGAAACCAATTTGCGGAGAGAAGCAAGGCACTAGCGGTGAAACCCGCCAGCAATTTAGGCTGGCGCAAGACGCTGCTTAACCAGACCCATTGCTTGCGCACACTTAACACCAAAACTAAAAATATAAGAGCCCAGATCATACGGTGTAGCAAAATCTCTATAGACGGAATGGTGTGCAGTGCTTTGAAGTAAATCGGGAATAGACCCCAGGCTGAGTAGCAGGCCGCGGCGTAGATGATGCCTTTTCGCATTGGGAGTGTCGTCGCTAAAATGTTAACAAGCGCCGATTATCGCAGCTAATGAAACACACTGCATAGTTGGTCATAATTTTCTTAGGCTATTGACTTCATATCAAAGATGCCCATTTGAGACTAGTCATTGCGTCGTGCGTTGAACGCAATGACTTAACATCAAACGCTGAGAAAAAGGACAATTATGTGGTTGCTTGCTACATTGGTAATTTTGTTATTGCTAGTTTTTATTGTCATTCCGAAGTTGCGCTTACGTTATGCATTGACGCGCGCTTTTCCGCCTCATTACTCAAAAATACTGCGTAAGAATTTAACTGGCTATAGTCGTATGCCTACCGACTTGCAAATGCAACTGAAGCGAAAAATTCGCCAGTTTCTGCATGAAAAAACCTTTGTAGGCTGCGGCGATCTCGATATTAATGATGAAATCAAAGTCACTATTGCCGCCAAAGCTTGCCTGCTACTACTCAATCGAGACACCGAGGTTTTTCCAAAGCTTAGCCACATTTTGGTCTATCCAAGTGCTTTTGTCGTACCGCGTCAGCACATGGAAGGGGGCGGCGTGGTGACACACACAAATCAGACCCTAAGTGGTGAATCTTGGAGTGATGGACGAGTGATATTGGCGTGGGACCAGATTGTGAATAATCCGCATAATGAAGAAATGGGACAGGACGTGGTCATTCATGAATTTGCACATCAACTTGATAGTGAGGACGGCGGTACCAATGGTGCTCCCGTTTTGCCAAGCACGGTGGCGTATCGACAATGGTCGCAAATTATGGAGCAAGAGTTCGCAAATTTGCAAACCGCAATTGCAAAACAGGAGTCAGGCGTGATCGATCCCTATGGTGCGACCAATCCGGCAGAATTTTTTGCTGTCATTAGCGAAGCATTTTTTAAGAAAAGTCATGAGTTGGCTTATTATCATGCTTCTTTATTTGATCTATTAAAGAACTACTACCGTGTTGATCCTAGAGAGTGGTAATGAGGTTGAATTGATGTCAAAGAATAGGAACAGATAACTTGTTAAATTGCTGCTTTGTTTGCATAATTCTGTCTCGATCAAACAAGAATCGCGTAAAAACAAAAAAATGGAAACAAGCATTCATGAATTTTACTGAGCGATTACTGCTAGCTATGCAATGCGGGAGTTTGCTGCTTTGTGTCGCTTCCGTTTCAGCACAAGAATTAAAGTGTCCGAAGACTTTGGCATGGAAAGATGCGACACATCTGCAAAGAACTTTGTATAAAGGCAATCTCAGCGAAAAAGCAGACTGGAGGTTATTTAGTGATGCGAGCTTATTTGAATTAGCAGTTGACGCTAACGTCAGCAAATTTTTACGTCACGTGAGTGGACTCCACTTTACCTACGGTAATGGACGCCCACATCCTGATGCGTTTAAAGAAATTGAAGGCGCTGTCGCTTCACCAATGTGGGAAAGCGGCACAGCAAATCTAAGACCTTTCCCAACGCCATGCACGTTAAAGAATGGCGAAAATTTGCCTTTTAATGAAAGAGATTTTACTTATTGGAAACAAGGTGACGAACGGTTACAAATAATGATTTTTGGTTCATTAAAGCGCCAAAATTTTTTGGTGAAGTATGGTTTGGAAATCAAACGTGGAGGGAACGATGGTCAGTTGGATAAACTTTATGGTCTATGGGAATATCAAGCAAAATTAGCGGCATTACCTGAAGATTTTGATCTCCAGGGCTGGCACGTTTTTAAAGATGGCGACTATCTGAAGACTATTTCTGTAGGACGCGTTTATCGCTTAAGTGAAGTCTTAGCTGACTTAAAACCTTGAGGACTCAAGACATTGTTACCTCGAAACGACGGAGGTATGGAATAGAAATTTTTCATTCTTATAACGGGTCAGCAGGGTGTCCCGTTATAAGTAACATGCACAGAAACTAATTATTTTCCAACAAAGTCTTTAACTGTTCAAGACGCGAAGGATGACGCAATTTCTTCATCGCCTTCGCTTCAATCTGACGAATTCGCTCACGCGTGACATCGAACTGATTGCCGACTTCTTCTAATGTGTGATCGCTCGCCATTTCCAGACCAAAACGCATACGCAAGACTTTGGCTTCGCGTGGGCTTAATGCATCCAAAATCTCTTTTAATTTACCTTGCACTGAGGCTTGCATCGCCGCTTGCATAGGAGATAGCGTAACATTATCTTCAATGAAATCACCCAATTGTGAATCACCGTCATCGCCAATAGGTACATCCAAAGACACGGGTTCTTTAGCGATTTTCAAGATTTCACGCACTTTAATTTCTGGCAGATCCATTTTCTCTGCGATTAGCGCTGGATCGGGTTCCGTGCCATTTTGTTGCAAACATTGGCGCTTAATACGATTGAGTTTGTTAATCGTTTCTATCATGTGCACAGGAACGCGGATGGTGCGTGCTTGATCCGCAATGGCGCGCGAGATTGCCTGACGTATCCACCAAGTTGCATAGGTCGAAAACTTATAACCACGACGGTATTCAAATTTATCGACAGCTTTGAGTAAGCCGATATTACCCTCTTGAATTAAATCTAAAAACTGCATGCCGCGGTTGATGTATTTCTTCGCGATTGAAATCACCAAACGCAAGTTAGCCTCAGTCATCGCTGCCTTTGCATCTCTTGTACGCTTTTCTGCCGAAATCATTTTCTTATGAATTGCACGCAAATCACTGAGTGGTAATTTGGTCGTTTGTTCAAGGACGATCAATCGCCCTTGCAGTTCGCGTGCGGCATGGATGTGGCGTTTTAGTATAGCGCCGTAGGCTTCAGGCGATGCCATTTCCTGCTCTAACCAATCGCGATTGCTCGCGTTCTTCATGAAGTTGGCGATGAAATAAGCACGCGGCATCCCGCATTTATCGACTAGTAATTCCAACATACGCTTTTCTGTTTGGCGTAGGTCGATCATTTGCTTGCGCAAAATATCACACCATTTTTCTGTAGTCTTGACACTGAAACGGATACTTTCCATTTCTTTTGTGACGTTTTCTTGGGCGCTCTGATAACTGGGTGATTGATACGCATTTTTTTCTATCTGCGCAAACATGTCATCAAAGCTAGTTTTGATTGACGCAAATTTTTCTAAGGCAGTCGCCTTCATTTGTGACAATTGTTCTGCGCTCAAGGCATTGCTTGTTTCTGCTGCGCTACCTTCGTCGTCGTCCTCATCGTCTTCGTCATCGCTGTCAGTATTTGCTAGGACGGCAACTGGGATGTCTAAGCTTTCTGGTACATGGAATCCATCGATTAAGTCATCAATAATGATTTCGTCATTTTTGACTTTTTCAGCCGTTACCAGTACTTCTTGAATCACAGATGGGCATGCGGAAATCGCTTGCAACATGTCTTTCAGACCTGTTTCTATCCGTTTCGCAATATCAATTTCACCACTGCGGGTCAATAATTCCGCACTGCCCATTTCACGCATATACATGCGAACTGGGTCAGTGGTGCGACCAAAATCAGAATCGACCGTGGATAATGCAACAGCAGCTGTGGCTTCTGCATCGTCATCGCTGACCGAGCTGGCGACATTATCGGACAATAGCAACATCGTGGCATCGGGTGCCTGCTCATAGACAGCAATGCCAACATCGTTTAGGGTACTGATGATACTTTGTATCATTTCAGGATCATCGACGTTTTCTGGCAGATGATCATTGATTTCGGCATGCGTTAAATAGCTACGGTCTTTACCCAATTGAATTAACTTGGTTAAACGCTGGCGATATTCTTCTAATTGTTCTTTGCTCGCGCTGGTGGCAGTAACTTTGCCAGATTTTACCCTTGCAGCGCGTTTTAGTTCGGAAGATTCCAACGCATTAAAGGCATGAATCTCTTCGTTATAAATTTGCGGTGAAGATGGTTTACGGCCGCGACGTGCTGCTTCCTTTACCGTTGGAAAAGCGTAAGCTGAAGTATCGATTTCTGCATGGCTTGTACTGGTGACCGCACTGACTACGTTGGCAATAGGTGCCTTGGCTACGCGTACTTTTGGTTCGGTCTTTTCTTCTGGTACGTCATCGACTGTTTGTGTGTTCGCAGTCACTGCGTCGTCTTCCGACACAATTGCTGTGGTGACGATTTTCTTTTTCTTGACTTTGATCACCGGCGCTGGCGCTGCGGAAATCGCTGCTTGTGCAGCGATGTAGTCTTGACTATAGTCAATCTCTACTTCGCCGTCGACGTGGTTCGTTGGCGTAGCAGCGAGCGTGACTTCAGGCACGTCTAACAACGTTGTCACTGGCATTGAATCGACAGCTTCCGTATCAGACTGCGCTTGATCAAGCGTAGTCGACGACGCTGTATTGTTCAGCTCGGTGTCTGGCACTTGCGATTCTGGTGTGTTGGTTTCAGCTGAATTTACTATTGCTAAACGTGAGCGACGCTTAGTCACAACGGTGACTGATTGAACTTGCGTTTTGACGATATCGCCCACTTCCAATTCATTGGATTCAGCAACAACTGGTAATTCGAAAGTGCGAGTTTCAGTTTGAAGCACCGGGCTCTTTGTTTTCGAGGCGGCGAGAGGTTTGCCTAATTTGAGTGTCTTAGTGGCTGTCGAGACAGTCGGGGTGCTGTTATGCGATTCGGATGTTTGTAAGCTGTTTTTCATGTAACAAATCAAGTGCGACAACAAAATGCCAATCAAATTTGGATGGCAACAACAAAAGCAAAAGTATGAGACTTAGCATGTACAGTGTTCGAATCGAGCAAAATTAATGAAGAAATTTCTTTAGCTCAGTGGGACACTCACAGATCATCTAAATAAAAAACCCGCGATTGCGGGCGAGAGTATTTAAATGATTTTTTTGCGTATTTTTATGCGAGGTCGGGATTATCCACGCCTTCCTTGTTCTTGACAAGCATTACTAGCATTTTGTTTGATAATTTTTGTGAGTTGGCATTAGGTGAAAAGCACTTTTCGATGTGAGCATTTGGTGGAGCTCATTAGTGATTTCAGAGTTGACATCTTGGAATTGAATTATTAAATGCAAA
>JAYVHZ010000448.1:0-11341 GCA_043770645.1 Undibacterium sp.
GCATTTCAATCACAGCTTGCAATGTAAAGCTATGATCGCTAGAGCCGTAGGTATGGGGAACCACCTGAGGTCTTGATGATGGCAACTCATCTGACGATGTTTGTTTTCTAGTAGCCATTATTCATCAGACCTAATTTCTAGCCATTCCCACATATCCGTTGGCCCTCGCCCATAATAACTATTCACTGGAACGACAAGACATGAACCAACGGGCGATGATTGACCTTGATCTTGCCCTGTAATTTCAAGTTTATTGCATAACTCAATGGTGGTTCCGTCAAATTTTACAAGCCAACCTTTATTGTTTTGCAAAACATGCGAATCAGTCGGAGACGGAATATTTCTAGCTACGGAAGCAGCTAGTTCCTTGTCATTGTCTTTTAATGGGATTGCTAAGTATATTGGCATAATAGGCAAAGTCTACCACCTGTTAAGTTTCAATGTCATTAGATATGTTGGTTACTTCGCCGACTACCCTTATTTTTTGCAGCTTGCGACCTAGGCATTCTTTCGGCAAATGCAAAATTGCCCAGGAGTAGGGCGATTAGGAATGATAATAGGCGCATTAATTCTGGTAATCTCGGTAGTTGGAACATTACTGAACTTTAATTTTTCGAGGAATTGATCATGGGCGCTGGTGATATATACAACACAAACACATCATCTTGCAACAATTGCAGGCCACCAATGAATGGAGTCCGTTGCGGCTATCACATCAACAACAGCAGTAGCTATGCCGGAGGAAACGTCGGCATCGCTAGTGAGGACATTCGCGCTGCCAGACAGATGCAAGCCGACTTGAATAGGCTGATTTGCTCCCTTAGTGCGCTCGTTGAAGATGTCCGTGTAGCGTTGCGCGTCGAAATTGAGACAATCCGTGAACTCAGAAAGTCTAGCGTGGTCGATGAACTTGGTTAAATGCTAGCTATTGGCTACGAATGTGTGGATCGCCAATGTCTAAGATAAAAGCCGCAAAAACAAATCCTGCTGATGAAAAAATAAAATACAAAATTTGATGCAAAGTGTTGTTTGGGTCTGGCTTATTAAACAGTTGCTCCATCGCCCATCCAGCAAAGGCATCTCCAAAGACGGCAACAATTCCAGTAATAAAGAGAAAAAAGCCGATAATTATGATTGCCAGAGGCGCGAACAGTAACATAAATTGTTTGTCTGATCTGGAATAAAAATACACACCAATCATAGTTGAAATTATTGAAAATACAGTAAATCCTTTTGGTGTTAATATTTTGCACCAAACCCAATGACTTAATCTTCCTATCGAAAACCATTTGCATTCATCTTCTTGTAGCTGCTTATCTGGCATTGGAAATCCTAATTTTTTTACCCTTGTCTATAAAGGTATAGCCCACGAATTTTTAGCAAATCGGCGCTGCTTGGTGGAATAACTTCATCTGGATATTTCCGCTTGTCTGGATTTCGACTTTCTAAAATCCATGTTCCGTCAATCAATCTTCTAAGAGTTTTAATTCTCAATCCGTCTGGATGCTCAATCGCATATATCTCGCCACTCTTAGGCTCTGTCTTGCTCTTGTCAAAAATAGCTAAATCACCATCGCAAATAAAATCTGCCATTGAATCGCCATCGGCATAAATGGCAAATGCGTTTTCTGGCTTCAGGTCGTATTTCCTAAAAAATGATGCTTCTTTAATCAAATTTCCTTTTGGCATTTGTTCAAAATTCAAAAAACCGCCGCCGCATGATCCCTTAACGTCCCAATATTCAATTCGCCCTGTCTCTAAGTCGGTGGAATCTGCGGAGACTAATGTGTAATCAGGGTCGATTGCGTTTTGCACTGGAGCAATTGTTGTGCCAGTGCCGGGTACCTTAGTGGACGTTAAATTTTCCATTTCAAGCGCAACACTTGGACTAATTTCCGCGACTGTAACGCCTAACCACTCTGCATATTCTTTAGCAGCTATCAGGCTTATCGGTCTATGACCGCTTAAATGCTGAGAAACCATCGACGCGCCGCCCTTTGGGTTCATGGCGCGCACGAAATCTATCTTCCTTTTGCCTTGAAAGAGGATTTTTAATCGTTCGCTGTCTGTGAGTTCTTTTTTCATTTTGGTAATGCTATTGAAATTCTTCTTTAGCGTGGCTCATTTTTTTATTTAGCTTGGCTTGTTTTATTTATTTAGCTGTGCTAAAGTCAAAAACATGAAAACAAATCCTCACATCCAAAAAGCGGTTGATATTTTCGGCAGCCAAGTTTCTCTAGCGAGAAAGTTGGGCTGTAACCCGACATTTATTCACCAGCTACTTCATGGCGTTAAAACGCCTTCTCCAAAAATGGCCCTGGCTATCGAATCCGCTACGGAAAAGAAAGTGACTAGAAAAGTCCTTCGTCCTAGCGATTGGTCCGATATTTGGCCCGAACTAAAGGAACTCCAATGTGAAACCTAATGAAAACTGGATACGAATTGATGGCTATCAACTGGCACCGACAGAATTTCAGCATCGAACTGTTTTAAAAGTTGCGGCGGGCAATCAGCAGTCAAAAGTGCTTTGGGCACTGAGCGTTTCAGTTCGAGATATGCCCCATGTGAAGAATGGGGATCAAATAAAGCCAAAGGCACTATTCGATCTGGGATGCGCATGTTTTGCTCTGTATTTGAAATCCAAGTGGCAACAAGCCAAAGCGAATCTTTGTAAAAAATGACAGTGGTTTCATATTGGTCATTTGGATTTTCACCTTCGAATGTAAATACCGCTCTTGCTACTTTTGTATATGAGTTCATGAGAGTCCCTTTGTGTAGTTAATTAAGTTGGCAAACAAGATTCTACCTTAGGGATTCTCACCTAATTTTGATTATAAATTTTTAGGAAATACCAATGTGACACCTAACTTAAACCAAACCGAACGAACGAAACACCAAACCTGAATCAACCAACACGAAGGAATAAGTATGAAAACGCTTAAAGATATTTCAATAAAAGGATTTGTTGATGCCGACCAATTTTTAGACTTTGAAAGCAAGTTAAAAAAATGCGGTCTCACGCAAAGCGCAGTTATTCGAGACTTAGCAGTTACTTGGGCAAGGCAAACAGATAACGAAGTGGAGCATTTTTTTGATGCGCAATTCATTAGCAACATTCAAAAACAGTTCGCTCATATTAAGTCAGCTTCTCTAAAAATAGAACGACCTAAATGTGGCCTAAAGCCGTCCATGCCGGTGCGTGGCAGGGCAAGGTTTCACCAACGGCTTTGATGTACTTATAAACGAAATTAACGAGAGAAAGAGAAAGACAAGACATGACGGAAAAAGAAATGCTGAAAGCTGCTAACGCCTTAAAACTTTGGCGATTAACAGAAAAAGAAATGATTGCGAATAAGGGCGATGCTATGAAACGTCAGTCTCATGAACTGGCACGCGCTAACGCAAGAAACATTGGCGACCTCTTGATTAAGAGAGGTCATCCATGACAAGCCTATACCGTGAATTTCCATTGCGCCAGCCTAGCGCATGGACGAATCTATTTAACTTTGTCAAAGCCAATTGGCAAGCCTTCGCGGATCGTGGCGAGTATCTACGGGTAATCGTCACAAGCGACGAAAAGAAACGATCAAACGAACAAAACAAGTTTTTTCATGGTCCTGTTCTGGATCAAATCACAGCGCAAGCATGGTGGGACGGTAAGCAATATCCAAAGGAATTTTGGAAGGAGTATTTCCGTCAACGCTTTTTGCTCAAGTCTGAATACACCACGCCAACGGGCGAAGTCATCAACACGTATTGGAGTACCGCAGATTTATCTGTTGGCGCTATGTCCGACTTCTTGAATAAGGTTCATTCAGAAGCAGCTTCCGAATGGGGAGTTTGTTTCGAATGAGCTTTCAACGTGCAAAACCAGCCAAGCCAAAGATGTGCAAGGTTTGTAGAAAAAATCCTGTCTTTTCTTTCGGTGCAAAGGTATGCGGTGCGGAGTGTGCAACTAACTACGCTGTATCTCTACGCGCTAAGCAAGAACGCATTGAATCAAAACGACTTGCGGCAATAGATCGAATCAACACCAGGACGCGCAAAGATGCCTTGAAATCTATTCACGAATGGATTGCAGACACACAGAAGGCATTTAACGCCTATATCCGTTTGCGCGACTCTGATCTTCCTTGTATTTGCTGCGATGGCGTACCAAAAAATGCCGGCATTGCTGGCGGTGCATGGGACGCAGGGCATTATCGGAGTCGCGGTAGCGCAGGACATTTGCGATTCAATGAGGATAACTGTCACAGACAGCTAAAACAATGCAATCGCTACGACTCAGGAAATGCAGTTGAGTATCGCATTGGATTGATTAACCGCATTGGCATTGATCGAGTTGAAGCACTTGAAAGTGACAACAAGCCGCACAAGTGGACCATCGAAGAATTGAAAGAAATCAAGTCTCGATACAACAAGAAATTTAAAGAATTAACAGCAGCAAAGCAAAACGCGACTCAGGTATGAACTGAATCGCGTCTCTATCAACGCACTAACCTAGGTAACACGATGAATAAACAAATTTTAACACAGCTAAATGATGGCCTCATGAACGATACCTTTAACTATGTCGTGATGTTCGATAACGGAAATGCTAAAACTGGCATAACAAAAAATCCTTACACAAGATTACAAAATTATATTCAGGAATCGTTGCGGTCAGGTATCCGTGTGACTGGATACAACATAACTCCACCATCCAGTAAAGTTAGAGCGCTGCGCATCGAAACAATCCTGTGTAATATTTTTCATGCACACAAAATAGATGGGTTGAAAGAGTGGTTTTCTAGTAATGATTGGCCTAATAACATAATAGGCGGCGCAGTATCCGAGCAAATGACATGCTTTTGGAAGAGTAGTAATTGCGTTCCCACTTTTTATGACTTTGAAGAAAGTCCATATCGCAACATGATAAAACATGCGGCATCTCTTGGCGAGCGCGGCTTTAAATTTAATGCACAAGCAGCGGCAAGAGCAGCAGATAAAAATGTAACTTACTACAAATGCCTAGCAATTAGAAAGAAGAAAAAAGAAGAGTTTGATTTTTTACTATCGCATGAATTTTTAAGTCCGGCGATGTGGGCTTTAAAACAAGCTAGATCAATGAAGGCTGCGGAGGTTGCAGCATGAGTAATTTAGTCAAATATAACGCTGCACGCTATGCCTTGTCTGAGGCTGTAAAAATAGACGAAGTTAAGGATATGCGCGACAAAGCCGAAGCTATGGCGGCTTATGCGCGCCAAGCTAAAGATACTGAAATGGTCGAATGGGCGACTGAAATTAAGGTAAGGGCAGAGCGAAAAGCAGGTCAAATGCTTGCCGAAATGGAGAAGAACAAAGGCGCTGCAACGCGGTCACACGATAGTACCGCGTTACCAAAAACCTTATCTGAGCTTGATATTTCAAAGAACGAATCTTCAAGATGGCAAAAATTAGCTACTGTCAACGATACTCAATTTGAAGAAGCAATAGCAGCAGCAAAAGAAGTTGCTGGTCAAGTGACTACGGCAGCAATGTTACGTGCTGCAAAAAATAATGAAAATCCTGTTGCTACACCAAAGCCAGAAGAATTTAAAAAGCCTTCGCCTGTGGTCAATCCAGAACCGAATGTAATGCCTGGCGATGATGATGAATTTCCGAGTGATGACTTGGACTTTGTACAAATGGCTGACGATCTTCAAAAGCAGCGTGACGAATATAAAGCAAAGCTTGATCGTTACGAAAACACGGACGTTCAAAAAGTCATTGCTGATTTTGACGGTTTGCACAATCGTTTGCTGTGCGAAACAGCAGAAAAAAACGAGTGGATCAAGAAATACAACTTCCAATCTGAGTTGCTTAAAAAAATCCGTTCGTTTGTTGGTGCGGAAAGCAACAGCGAGATTTTAACTAAATTGGGGAAATCATGACTCTCCAACTTAGACCACTTCAAGAACAGGCAATAGCGAAAGTTCAGCAGGCTTTCCGCGAAGGCTACAAGAATGTTTTACTGCAAGCACCTTGCGGCTTTGGTAAGACTGAATTATCAACGGCAATGCTTATCAAGACACGCGAGAACATGAAGCGTGGTGCATTTGTCTGTGATCGTCTTTCATTGATTGAACAGACTGGCGAACGCTTCGACAAGTACGGTTTGAAATATGGCGTAATGCAGGCGCAACATGAAAAGACCGACAAGCGCGAACGCATACAGTTGTGCAGTATTCAAACTATTGGCAAGAAAAAATGGCCTGAAACTGATTTGATTATGGCTGACGAGTGCCATGTTTTACCGAAGGCGCTAACTGATCGAATCAGCAAGCGCGATTGTTATACGGTCGGGCTGTCTGCAACGCCATTTACAAAGGGTTTAGGTCAACACTTTGACATAGTGATTAACGCAGCAACGACAAACGAACTGATTGAAGCGGGTTTATTGGTTCCGTATCGTGTATTTGCTGTCGCTGAACCAGACTTAGCAGATGTAAAAGTCGTTGCTGGTGAGTGGGACGAGAAGCAGCTAGAAAGCAAAGTATTGCCTGTTGTTGGCGATTGCGTTGCTGAATATCAAAAGCTAGGCGAAGGCAAAAAGTTTATCTGCTTCGCGGTGAGTATTCTTCATGCGGCTGAGTTAAAGCGCCAATTTGCAGAAGCCGGCATTGTCACAGAGCTTTACACATACAAAGAATCAGCGGAGGAAAAGATCGAGTATGTGAACGAGTTTCGCAAGCCTGATTCATACATTCGCGGCTTGATTAGCATTGAAAGTTTAACTCGCGGCTTTGATGTGTCGGACATTGAAGTTTTGATTCTGGCTAGGCCATTGCGCAATGCAATTGCTGTACACATTCAAATGATGGGTCGAGTGCTTAGAACTTCCGTTTCTACTGGCAAAACGATTGCAACAATCTTGGACCATAGCGGGAATTGTGCGCGGTTTTGGAATCAGGTTGCGGATTTTTTCGAGAACGGCATCAGCGTATTAGATGACGGTAAGAAGAAATCCAAAGAGGAAATCGAGAAGGCAAAGCCGAAGGACAAAGAAGCGGCTAAATGTCCTAAATGCAAAATGATCCACGAAGCGAAGATTTGCCCAGGCTGCGGCTTTGAGTATGTGCGTGCTTCTGGCGTGTTGCATATTGCCGGTGAACTGACTGAAATCAAAGGCGGGAAGTCTTTCAGTATGGAGTTTAAGCAAAATTTCTATTCTGAATTGCTGACCTATGCGCAGTCAAAAGGCTATGCGGATGGTTGGGTAGCAAACCAATATCGAAGCAAGTTTAACGTGTGGCCCAACAGCATGAAACGCGAGTTAAGACCGCTAAGTGTTGAGACTGCTAATTACATTCGGTCGCGTCAAATCGCTTATGCAAAAGCGAAGAAGGCGGCAGCATGACTACATTCTTACAAACACTTGAAGCACATGGTTTTATTCTTGACCAAGTTCAAGCAGATGGGCGCTGGTACAGATGCAAGACAGCATCAAAGCCACATCACAAGAATGGCGCGTACAAGTTAGCGGTGTGCGGCACGATTGGATGGTTTCAAGACCATGCCGAAAGTACCGAGGTCACAACATGGCGTGCTGGTTCGGACATTGAGCGTCCTGATCCAATGGTTTCGCAAGCAAGAGCGAAGGCGGCGCGTGATGAATCCATACGGGCAACAATCGAAGCTACGCGCCAAGCAGGTGAATTTTGGAACCAATGCAAGCCTTTGCGCAATGGTCATCCGTACTTAGACGCAAAACTATTGACGATGCAGGGCTGCACAAACCTGAAAATTGATAACGATGGATGGTTAATCGTACCTGTTGAAGTCAACGGGGCAATCATATCCCTTCAAAAAATAGCACCAGATGGCACAAAACGCTTTTGGAGTGGCGCAAGCGTAAAAGGTGGGTGTTACGTGCTGGATCGTCGTGGCGCGGCTTCTACGGTGCTTTGCGAGGGTTTTGCAACGGGTTTGGCTATCTATCAATCGATGTCTGATTGTCGCGTGATCGTTTGCTTCGATTGCGGCAACATGATTGCAGTAGCTAACCGCTTAAAACTGACTGGCCTTTGTGTTGTTGCAGCAGATAACGACACTAAGACATTTCAGCGAATCGGCAAAAATCCTGGCATCGATAAAGGCACCGAAGCAGCGCAGATCATCGGCTGCGGTCTTGCCTATCCAGAAGGCATACAAGGCTCAGATTACGCAGATATGCACTTTGAACGCCTAACCGACCTCACAGCTAAGAACGAATCAGCAAAGCGCAATAGGGCGAGTTCTGAAACCTTACGGGCGATGGTTGCCGGTCAAATCTCACGCGCTATCAAATCAAAAATGAAATTTATCTTTAGGAGGACTGAGTAATGGCATTGCCTTGGTTTCGCATGTATCACGAGTTTGCTAGTGATCCAAAGATTCAGCAGATGACGGAAGCAATGCAGCGCAGATACATCATGCTTTTGTGCCTTCAATGCGCTGAAACACTTTCAACATTAAAAGAGCGAGACATTGCTTATCAGTTGAAATTGTCCGGTGCAGAACTAGCCGAAACAAAAGATGAATTGGTTGATCGCGGGTTTATTACTTCTGATTGGGTAATCGTAAATTGGGAAAAAAGACAGTTTGTCTCTGATTCTGGCGCTGCTAGACAAAGAGAGTTTAGGCAGCGTGAAGCAGCAAAAAAGAAGGCAGAAAAAGCACTTGAAAAAGCTATTGGAAACGGTCGAAAAGTATTAGTAAGTTGACAGCGTAACGTTACGGTAACGTTACCGTAACGGCGTAGATACAGATACAGATAAGAACTTTGGTAAAAAAGAACCAAAGTAAACCGAAATTCAAAAGCAAAAAGCAATCGCCAAGGACAAAAATTGAACCAAGAGACAACAACACTACGCAAATGTATTGAATGTCTGAACCTAAGTATTCAGGGGAGTTTTAAGTACAACAAAGACACTGGTTTAGCGGTATGTAAGAAACGAAAAAATCCGGTGGCATTGAATTGGAACCGACCTTGCAATGATTTTGACTTGGCAACGACTGAAACGATATTAAAGCGCCTTCAATGGCAAGCAAACAAAGGATAAAAATGAGCGCAGATACAGATTTAGCATTGGAAGTTTTAGAGCATTTACAGAACAACTCAAACAAGCGTTACAAAACATATCAACTGGTGAGGATTTTTAAAGTAACGACAACGGCAATCAATCGAGCTTGTGAGTCACTACCGATAAAAAGCAGCATAGAAGGCCGTGATCGAGTTTGGTACTTTGAATCGGAAGCAGATAAAGCGAAGGTGGCGACAGGTTCACGACTGCATGAGATCGTGAAACCAAAGAGAGATAACAGAGCAATGGAAGTCGCAATGAATTGTTGTCGTGCTGATCGTGGCGGCGATTTTCACCCAATTACTATTTCTTGATGTGTAAAGGACTGAACATGGAACGACTAGACAGCATTTCAGACTCAATTTCACGCGCAAGTGGGATTCATTGCAGGGCCAAGGAAATTTATGCACTGTACTTCTCAAATGGGCGCATTGCATCGGTTAAACAAACATCACCGCATTTCATATCTAGGACCGGCCTTACTTGCAAAAACGTGGTCGGCGTGTACAAGCGAAACGTGGATTTCAGGCATGTGATTGAAGATATTGAAGCGTTTTATAAAGAAACTGAGAGCATTAAAAATGCCCAAAAGTAAAGTTAAACGGACGAAAAAACACCGTCCAATCGCAGTTAAGACAAATGCAGTTGAATGGGCGATAGGCGGGGCATTCACCTTTCCCATAGAAACCCAACAGAAGATCATGAAAGAGCCTTTAGCGGCGTTTGAACTGCTAAGACAGGGCAAAGCAAGCCGCGATGACTGGAACATGATCTGCCAGGCTTTAAACGTGGGTGAAGCGCTTTGCGAATTGAACATTTGCAATAACCGACTAGATGACTTTAACAAGGGGCATGATGCCTTGCATCAAATCGCTTTGAGAATGTTAGCCGGCAAGCCCTCAACATGCTACGCGCATGAACTCGCAGCAGTCAAAGAAGCAATGGATATGCACAAGATACAGTTGCAATTTTGCAGTCAAGGCGAGTTTTCAAGGGCAGTAAAGCGGGTAACAAATTTATTAAAGGGTGGCGCACAGGATGATGTTGCTATGACTTACGCAAGATTGAATGGGGCGGTGATATGAATACGATTTTCTGGTTATCAGTAGTAATTTGCGTTTTTTCCGCATTGTTTATTGTTTTGCAGTTTGTGGATTACGCAAAAATGTCGCCACTTGAACGGCATTTTTCTAATCCGAGGGTTTGGATGTACCCAAGTTTCATTTTGTCGCTGGTCGTTTCTTTAACTATTTGAGGTGGTTTAATGATTGAAAGCAAACTAAAAGCGGCGGCAATGGACGCAGTTGGAGAATTACCAGACTTGGGCAACCTGCTTTTGCGTGAGGGCGGATTTCCGCACTTGCCTGATCCGGTATTTGTGCCAGAGACTAAGAAAAACGATGAATTGAACAGTGATGAGGTGCAAGCATGAACAAGGACAACGCGAAAGACTATTTGCCTTTGGTGCAGGCATTAGCGGAAGGTAAGACGATACAGCTTTTAGATAAAGATTTAGGCGGCAAAAAATGGGCTGATTTAGAAAGTCCAGATTTTGCTTGGCATGTAAGTTTTTACCGAATCAAGCCAGAACCAAAGAAGGCTTGGTATCGGGTAGCGCTGGTAAGAAATAGTGACGGTCAACTTTTCACATCAACAGCAGATTCAACGGAAGCAAATAAAGACCCTGAAAATATGTTGATTTACGAATGGGGAACGGCTTTTATTGAGTGGCTAACAGATCGAATCGAATATGAACTACCAGAGGGGGAAGTATGAAAAAGCCAAAACTAACCAAGTGGTTTGATGGAAGTGTAAAGCCTGTGCGTGATGGAGTGTATGAGCGCAAATATCCTGGCGAACCAGAATCCGTGTACAACAAATTTGCTAATGGGAAGTGGTATGTAGGAGGTTGGACGATTGAACAAGCAGACTTCAAAAGTGGGATTTCTGAGTATCAAAACGATCCTTGGCGCGGTCTTACACAAAATCCAGAGGTGAAGCCATGAGCCAGGAACAAGCAAAAGAAATGCTGCCATTTATCCAAGCAGTCGCAGAAGGCAAGACAATTCAAATCAGCATGAGCGGCGGGTGGATCGATATTAGCGATGTTCTAGGTTATTTAGAGTGCGGCGTAGAACATTTGCGCATCAAGCCTAGGGAGTTTAAGAACTTCGCGATACCTTGGGAGTACATTGATAAGCGGTGGAACTTTGCGACTTACACGCCGTTTAATGGTGGGATTGATGCAGGTATATCAC
>JAYVHZ010000449.1:0-2362 GCA_043770645.1 Undibacterium sp.
ATCTGGCAACGTAATCCACCGATACGCGAACGAGCGAACATACCCACTAGCTGGCTTTGCATCATTTTATCCGAAGGGAAGAATCGCCAAGTTCGACGCATGACAGCCGCCGTTGGATTGCCGACTTTGCGTTTGATTCGTAGTGGGATTGGTGAATATAACCTTGCCAGCCATCCACTATTTCCTGGTGAATCTATTGAAATAATTGGTTAGCCAGACAAGCATCTAAATTGAACGAAGCCCAACAAAAATACTCAAATTGCAAGCTATTATTACCACAAATAAAAATCATCCATGCTTAAAATTGCTCACAAAAAATTGTTAGTAATATTTTACACAATAATATGCCCCCATACCGCGATGATTACCGTGGCGACAGCAGCAGAATCAGGTCTAAAACGCCAACAATTTCAAGTAAACCTATACAAACTGGAAGCTGAATTGGCGCTTACTGCTGAAGAACGCCAGCGCGGCTTGATGTTTCGAGAATCACTTGCTGAGAATCAGGGAATGATGTTTCAGTTTGCTCACGCAGACTACTATTGCATGTGGATGAAAAATACCATGATTCCGCTATCGATTGCATTTATCGACGAGCAAGGAAAAATTATTAATATTGAAGAAATGCAAGCCAATAACGAACAAACCTCCTGCGCGAAGAGCAAAGCGCGTTATGCCCTAGAAATGAATACTGGCTGGTTTAGCCAACGCCAGATCACGATTGGACAAAAAGTGGAAGGACTTCCATTGGCGGATAGCGCGCAATAAGTAAAAACATCCAAATTCGTGCACACAAGAATAGAATCCAATGCAGCAAAAAAGACAAAAACCGCAATAAAAATTGCGGTTTTTTATGTCGAAAGCCATCTACAAAGTAGGCAGCTTATTTACTACTTTTGCACTGACTAAGTCAGCGCAAAACAAAAACAATTAAGCCAATGCTTTCAAAGCAGAAGCTAAACGACTCTTATGGCGAGCTGCTTTGTTTTTGTGAATAATTTTTTTGTCAGCAATACGATCAATCGTAGAAACAGAGTTCTGAAAGATCACTGCAGCAGCAGCTTTATCACCAGCTTCGATTGCCTTACGAACAGCTTTGATCGCCGTACGCAAAGTCGAACGCTGACTAGAGTTGTGTGCATTTTGTTTAACTGCTTGACGAGCACGTTTGCGTGCTTGTGCGGTATTTGCCATGAGATTTCCTAAACGTGGTCAACGCGACGGGTTCAAGATGTGGATTTCATTACCCACATGGCCGCGCCGCAAAATTCTGTACAGCTTCGCAGTATAACTGGTTTTAAAACCATGCGCAAGCCGCTTTATGCTTTACCGCCGAAATCCTTGGTCACGCTATAAAATCAACAATAAAACCGAAGCTTCCTGCCAACTTTCTATCATCTCGAAAGCATTACAATAAGCGTATGCGCTTAAACTGTTCGCTCATTGAACGATTTGGAGCTAAACGCGATGGGGAGCAACCAAGTCATTTGATTTTGCCAAATGGTCGTGTGCGCGACACCGTGGTGTACAGCATACTCAAACATGAATAGGCGGGCGTTAAAGCGAATCTGAAGTTCAAACTCAAACGCGCCTTCCGCAGTTTTAACTTAATTATCAAATTAAGCATCAACCTTAGAGAACAGCACTTTGTTAATCGACTTTTTCTTCACCTTGAAAGACGCCAAAATCCCGGTGTCAATTAAAGAATTTCTGACATTGCTAGAAGCGATGCAACAAGGCGTGGTTGGCACTTCGGTCGACGAATTCTATTTTTTATCGCGAACTATCTTGGTCAAAGATGAAGCGAATTACGACAAATTCGACCGCGCTTTTGGTCTGTACTTTAAAGGAATCAACACAATTTTTGAAAAACATCCTGAGATTCCACTCGATTGGCTCAAAAAACGTCTTGGGCGCGAACTGACGGATGAACAAAGGGCTGCATTGGAAAAATTTGGCTACGACAAGCTGATGGACAGGCTCAAACAATTACTCGAAGAACAAAAAGACCGGCACGAAGGTGGCAATCGCTGGATAGGCACAGGCGGCACCTCCCCTTTCGGTAATGGTGGCGACAATCCTGAAGGCATACGCATCGGTGGCAAAAGCGAAAGACGCTCGGCAGTCAAGGTCTGGGAAGCGCGTGCGTTTAAAGACTACGATACCGAACGTGAACTCGGCACGCGCAATATCAAGGTTGCTCAGCGCCGTCTGCGCAAGTTCGCCCGCCTAGGTGCAGAAGAGGAATTAGCGCTGGATGCCACGATCAAAGCGACCGCGAACAATGCGGGCTACCTCGATATCAAAATGCAGCCCGAGCGCAAAAACAATATCAAGGTCTTAATGCTACTCGATGTCGGCG
>JAYVHZ010000450.1:0-4752 GCA_043770645.1 Undibacterium sp.
CGGAATCTGAATCAAGACACCTGCACCGTCGCCCATCAAGGCATCGGCACCCACCGCGCCCCGATGATCCAGATTTTTCAGAATCAACAAGCCTTGTTCAACGATGGCATGCGTCTTCTTACCCTTGATATGCGCAATAAAACCGACACCACAGGCGTCTTTTTCATTACTTGGATCGTATAAACCTTGTGCTTGCATAGCTTCTCTCCTGCTGTTGCATTGGAGCACTTCGCTACCGAAGTACCTCAATCTGCTTGCTGAATAACTCCAAATAAAGTTTTGGAAATCACCCAATCGACAATAAAAAAATCTAACTTGGGCTCAAGAATAGTGCAGCGCAAAAGATTTCACAACAAAAATAAATAGGGTCAGAGTTTATAAAAACCGGTCTTATTTTTTTAGATTTTTTAATAGGGACGGAGTGATTATTTAAGTTAGTTGACGGCGCTATGAAATACATAGGCGCGACGAGGTGCTGGCTCCAAATCATGCAAGAAGTGGTCGTAAAGGAGTAAAACGATTGGACGAGGCCTTCGCCCGTGCTTGGCACCAAGTGGCGGGGTAAACGAGATCAAGTGCACAAGGCTTTCATGCTCCTTCCGTTAAGCCTGCTTTGATAATGACATAGAAAAAAAGTAAGTCCTAGTGCGAGATTCCAGCAACTTGGAACTTTGTTGATGAAAATTTAAGAATATGTTAACGTCGGTTTTTTACTTTAAAACAAGTTAGCTGCCCACTCATGAAACCTGACCATTACCCATTTGTACCCAAATCAACGCGCCTTCTTGAAAGGGGGCAATTTTGGGCAATTCCGCTTCCGGATGGAACTTATGGAGCAGGCTGTGTAATAGGTCGGCATATGTCCGATGGAAAACAAAGTACACGAGCTTTTATTGCCGGAGTGCTTGCTTGGCATGATAGCTTGCCTCCAACCCCTGCATCTTTATTGGGAAAAGAAGTTATCAAATATGCCTTTGTGCACATCAAGACAATAGTTGAGTCAGGTAATGAAATTCTTGGCAAAGCAGATATTAAGCTAGAAGGCTTGCCTGAAAGCGCAGAAGCTCTTTCAGTCTCTACCTGGGGTTATAACGTTCCAGTGATCTTGGCCCAAAAATATGCAAATGAAAATAAGTGCAGCTGACAAGTCGCTCAAATCTGCTTCGCGGGACAGTCCCAACCGGCGCATGCTTCGCATTGTGTGCCCCGCTTGTGAAGACACCTTAGCTCGGTGCTAGACGCCATGAACTTACGCCTTGTCATCCTTCTACTCTTGTCTGCGCCAATGACTGCATTTGGAAGCAACCTCGAGCGTGACTTCACTGTTGTATTCATCACTCAAGCGACGGAAGCTAAGTACGGTCGTTTTCCATTTGACCGAGCCCTCCTCGCGCAGGCTGTCGAGCAGGCAGCCGACGCTGGCGCAAAGGGCGTCATCCTCAAGTTCTTTCTCGATCAATCTACAACCGCTGAAGGCGATCGTCGTCTTGCGAACGCACTGTCTCGCGTTCCTGTCTTGCTACAAGCGCGACTCGAGGAATCCGAAAAAGGACCGAATCCCCTTGAAGATCGATTCACTTTGCCGGGCGCTCGCTTCAAAACAGCCGTATCGGGTAGCAGCGGATGGATTCCACTTCCGGAATTCTCAAGACGCGCCCATGATGTCTGTTTCGTTGACTTTGCCTCTTCACCCGCTCCCATCGTCGAGCAGTATCAGAACAAGACCGTCAAGTCACTACTTGTCTGTGCTGCTGAGTTGGCCATCGGGCACAAGGCCGTGATTCGTCCCGTGAAAGACATTTCCTTTGACAACCAAACAGCCTTCCTGGATTCGTTAAACCGAGTCACGATTACTTTGCATCGTGAAAAGGCACTTGCAACTTTCGATTTCAATAATCTTCTCAATGGCAGTATTCCACCGTCAGCATTACGAAACAAGGTTGTGATCATCGGCTACGATGGACCAAGTATCCCGCTAGTGAAGAGTCCGATAGGTACCATGGGGGCACATCGACTGTTCGTACTCATGCTAAAAGGGTTTTACGAAAACATGCACAAGAGCAACGTCGTAGCAACAAACGCGTCAAAAGCGGGACGCCATTGAACGGTGACGATAAGCCACAAGACCCGCATGTTTATTCGTCTACCAAACAAACACGACACGATCGCAATTTAAAGTCTTAGAATCCAGCAGCACTAGCGTTGTATTAGCTGTTTAGTTCGATGAATTGAAAAAAAAATTTAAAGTCCTTTCCACTAGACATTCACGCACCAATACCGCCACCTAGGTGTTATTCCCTCACCTCAAAAAATTCCCATACGTTGACTTAAATATCCAACATATCGATACGCGTATCCTTGAGGTTAAAAAATTGGCGCTTTGCCAGGATTGTTAATGCAGTGTCATTAGTGTCTCAAGACAATATCTTGATCATTCAAGAACACTAAAATTCATAGAATTGCCTCTCGCCAACGAAGCTTTGGTAATGGCGCTATGTTTCCCCACGGCAAATCCATTACAGAAGTTTCTGCTATAAGGTGTGCTGCAAAACAGACATAGTCGATCTTGATCGCTATTTTCAAGCTTGTACTTGAAGTCGACTTTATTTTTGATGTCACCTCAAGATTTTTATTAGAGACGGAGTAATTTAGAAGAATAAGTCAGCCAGCTATGAAAACGAATACGGATCGACGCGTGGCTAGATAAAGACTAACTAGGACTGGTGTTTTGGAATATCTAGGTTCAGTAGCAGTGAAGTTTTACTTGGCAAGTTTTGTGTTTGCATTTATCGATTCTCCAAACTCAATTGTTGATTTTAAATTATGTATTTTTAGATGCCCATACTAACTTCGACTCTTAGAGAGTGAAAGGACGCACTAACAAGGTGAAAGAAAATCAAAGATGAATACGATCTCTCTCAGCGAAAGTCCAGAAAAAAACCCCATGCTTCCAAGTTGAAAAAGCCCGTCACTATCCGACTTTCGGACGATGTGGTGGATTATCTTAAAGGTACGGCTCATGAGGCTGGTTTGCCTTATCAAAGCTTGATTAACTTGTAACTACTTGACTGTATTGCTAGCGGTCGGAAGGCGGAGTTTAAATGGCCGCAACTTATATGATTCAATTTATGCTATTAAAACCGTCATATTGCATCCCGCGGCTGAGCCCTTTAGTTCAAGCGAAAATTTTTTTAGAAGCGAGGGCAAGCAACAAAGAGTATATTTACTAGGGATTGGATTTTTTTCATTACGCTAGTATGAGAAAAGTTAACGTAAAAATTTATGAATGCACTCTTCTGATTGAAAGAATCTTATGCTTGAGCCGGATTTCCCTGAGGACGAAGAAAATCGATTGACCGCGTTGTGCGCATTGGAAATTCTTGATACGCCACCCGAGCCGCGGTTCGACCGCATTACGCGTATAGCAACGGCTCTGTTCAAAGTGCCGATCGCCTTAGTCAGTTTGGTCGATTCAAATCGGCAATGGTTTAAATCACGTCAAGGCTTGGATGCAAGCGAAACACCACGAAATATTTCATTCTGTGGCCATGCGGTTTTGCAAAATGCCGTGTTCATTATCGAGAACGCTGTCGAGGACATACGCTTTGCGGATAACCCTCTTGTTGTTGGCGAGCCACATATCCGTTTTTACGCCGGCTTTCCACTCAAATCTCCAAATGGTTCACGCATAGGCACACTCTGCATTATAGATCGGGTACCAAGATCCCTTACGTCGCAAGAGATTGAACTATTATCAGATCTCGGCGCGACCATAGAGGAAAACCTTGCGCGCAAAAGTAACGACGACATTATGGGTTTATATCGTTCTGAGCAGCGCCGTATGCAAGCTGTGCTTGATACCGTTGCTGATGGCATTATTACGATCGACACTACAGGCACGATTCAACTTGCCAACCCGGCCGCAAAGCGCCTGTTTGGCTACGAGTTAGAAGAAATATTAGGGCGTAACGTGAACATGTTGATGCCACAACCCTACGCGCGTGAACACGATCAATATTTAGAAAATTTCACATCTACTCGCAAGCCGAAAGTGATTGGGATTGGTCGCGAAGTGACTGGATTACGTAAGGATGGCTCCACTTTTCCAATGGAACTAGCGGTTAACGAAATGTCTTTTGATGGCCGTACGCAGTTTGTGGGCGTGGTGCGTGATATCAGCCAACGAAAAAAAATGGAGCGCGTGAAGCAAGAGTTCATCTCTACTGTCAGTCACGAGCTGCGCACACCCTTAACTTCCATCCGTGGTGCACTTGGCCTGGTGTTAAAGAAGTCGGGAGATCTGCTACCAGAAAAATCACTTCGGATGCTAGAGACGGCGAATAGAAACAGTGAGAGACTCACCCGCCTGGTCAACGACATCCTTGATTTGGAAAAAATTGAAGGTGGTCAACTTGATCTTGAGCTTCAAACCCTTGATCTCAGGCTCATGCTTCAACAAGTCGTTTTGTCCAATGAAGCGTATGCAGTACAACACAACGTGGTGTTGCGCTTGCATGAATCTGACACGGCAGCCTTTGTCATAGCAGATGAACATCGTCTGTTACAAGTAATGGCGAATTTGGTTTCAAATGCCGTAAAATTTTCATCGGCGCAGGGCGAGGTTGAAGTTTTATTGTGCGACACCGAACCCGGATTTGTCAGAGTTTGCGTCCGAGATCATGGTCGTGGCATTCCTGAAGCATTCCGCAGTCGAATTTTTGGTCGCTTTAATCAGGCCGACGCGTCTGATTC
>JAYVHZ010000451.1:0-15390 GCA_043770645.1 Undibacterium sp.
AGCCAAATCAAAGCGATAATCTAAAACGCTATCAACGTCACTTGCGTGCCAATTTATCCGATCAAGCAAGCCACTACTGGCAAAAGCGTAATCTCATTGGTCGTCCACGCTACTTTGCTTTTAGTGAAAATCTGCAAGAACATGGTTACTACAACACCAGCCTGCGTGCCTTGCGATTTCTCTTAACGCAATTGGGTGCACGTTTTGACAAACTACAACAGGCGAAAGATTTGACGCAACAAAATCAAATCTTTGAACAAACTATTTTGCCCGCACTACAAAATAACTACTTCCTATTCCTGATGCGACGCCGCTTCGTGTTGAATCGACTGGGTTTTAATCAAAACCAAATCACTCGTCTCAAGAACGGTAATCAAGATGAGTTATCCCAAATTTTGATACAAAGATTACGCCGCTTGCTTTGTGATTTCAGTATTCAAGACAATCATTTTGCGCAACAAGTGATAGGACAAACTTACCAAATTCAGCAACAACAGAGTCTGCCTTTATATCTCCAAAAAGAGGTGTTTCCGCAATTGCGGCAATATGCCCATCGTGTGCATCCCCAACAAAACCGCCTCATTGATTTCTTACAACAACAAAGCGAACATTCCATCGATGCCTTCGTCCTACAAGATCATCTCGATTATTTGCATCCAGATGCTATTAAAACGCTATGGCAAGAAATCAATCGCTGTGCTGCACCAGGAGCAAAAGTGCTTATCCGGAGTTTAGGAACACAATTGCCGCTACCGCAACTAGTCTTTCAGTCCTCAGAAACTAGCTGGAAAACCAATGCCCTAAGGAACCAAGAATTGCAAAGCAAGGATCGTTGCGCTCTCTATGGCTCCCTATTTGTGTTCGAAAAAATAGCTAAAATTTAATAAAACTCTGTGGATAAGTCTTTGTATATCTTGAGGAGCTTATGTGTAAAACCACATAAGCTTTCCACAGTCCAAATCTTATGCAGAATCTATTCTTTTTCTGTACAAGCATTGTCCCTGTCTTTATCCTTGCGCTAAATCCTTGATTTCAAGCCAGTAAATCGGCTTATCCACAAAATTCATCGCCGTTAACTACTACTACTATGTATATATATACCTTATGTATACAAAACAAAGCTGCTTTCCTTATTTGCTCTTCTCTTAAAAATCCATGTCTATTTCAATCAAACCCAAGACCACAGGCTTAATCTTTGCAATGCGTGAAGAACAAGAAGGATTGGAAGCCTTTATTCAAAACAAAGAAGTCCATCAAATCGCTAAACGTGATTTCATACAAGGAGAGCTTTGGGGACATCCAGTGGTGATGGTTTTAGCGGGAATCGGAAAAGTTGCCGCTGCCAGTACGACGAATCTCTTAATTCATCATTTTCAAGTGAATCAACTGATTCTAAGCGGCGTTGCTGGCGCTGCTGATCGTAGGTTGAAGGTGGGAGATATCGTGATTGCTGACGCGCTGCTACAGCACGATATGGACGCTTCTCCCTTGTTTCCACGTTTTGAAATTCCGTTAACCGGTAAATCTCGGTTTTTTGCACAAAAAGATTTACATAAAGAGCTGAAAAACGCTACCGGGCAATTTATTCAAGCGATGCAAGAACATTTTTCTGCAAGCCAAATGGCGGAATTTAAATTACAAGATGTAAAACTTCACACAGGATTGATTGCTAGCGGTGATCAATTTATTCATGACAGCACAGTGTTAAAAAAACTGAAGCAGGCTTTACCCGATTTGCTGGCAGTAGAAATGGAAGGCGCAGCAATTGCGCAAGTTTGTGAGGAGCACGACTTAGCGTTTGCTATTTTGAGGACTATTTCGGATAGTGCGGATGAAACGGCGCATATAGATTTCTTAAGTTTCGTAAAAAACGTCGCTGCGCCTTATACCTTGGGAATTTTGAAGAACTATTTTGAGAATCGAAAAAATTAAAAACAACAAAGATAAAATTATTTTTGTGGATAAGGCTGTGGAAAAGCTTTGCAGATTTTGTGTAGAAGTCGCTTACTTATTCAAGTCTAAAAACTTATACAAAAATTGTTGAGCGTTCATACAAACATTTTCTGCCTACTTATATTTTCTGTAGCGCTTTGATTTTAATTAGTAAACTCAGCTTATCCACAAAATTCGTCGACGTTAACAACTACTACTATTCATATATATAAACTTATTCAATTAAAAGAAAAAGGCGTTTTTTCTCGACTCAAAAAAACTGCTGAAATAATTCACATTTGTTGAAATAAATGGGTATGATTGCGGCTCACTTCGAGTTTCTCGGAACATCCTTTCAACCCTAATAATTGTCGACCTCGAAAATCCCGCGTGACTTCTGCAATGGCACTAACTCTGACCAAGGTCGATCGATGGATACGCCAAAATTCTTTAGGATCTAATTCATCTTCTAATTCTTTTAAGGTTTTACGAATTAAAAATTCTGCTTGTTCTGTCTGTACCAAGGTGTACTTTTCATCCGACTTAAAAAATAAAATTTCTTTGGTACTGATCATGCGTAAACTAGTACCGACACTGGCTTGTATCCAGCGTAAATATTCTTTTTGTTGAACTTGCTGTTGCATCAATTGCGTCAATAATTGTTCAACTTGTTGTGATTGATGATTTGGTTTAGCTGCGAGTTTTTGTTCTTCGATATTTTTTGTATCCACAAATTTTTCTAAGACTCTTTGCTTTAGACGTAAGCAAGTTTGCTCTAATCGTTCTACATCAATAGGCTTTAATAGATAATCCATCGCGCCGCGTTCAAATGCTTGAATTGCGTACTCATCATAGGCTGTCACAAAAATAAGGATCGCTTTTTCTGCTAATTGTGCAGCTGCTTCAATGCCATTTTTTCCTGGCATACGAATGTCGAGAAAAATAATTTGTGGATGCAGCTTCTCTGCTTCTTCTATCGCTACGATGCCATTCTGAGCTTCAGCAATAATCTCAAGCTCTGGCCAAATTTGTTTTAATTTGCTACGCAGATGAGCACGCATTGGTGCTTCATCATCAACGAGCATGGCTGTAATTTTGTTCATATTAAGTAGTTGTTTCAGGAATATGTAAGGTCAATTTGGCGCCACCAGTTTCAGGCACTTCAATCACTAAACTAGCCTTTAGACCATACAGCACTTTCAAACGTTCACGGATATTACTTAAACCAATACCATCGTCTGCATGTAAATCAAAACCAATACCGTTATCACTCACTTCTACCTGAATTTCGGCTTCACCTTGACGCGCGATAATGTGAATGTGACCGCCATCTGTCTTAGGCTCTAAGCCATGCTTGATCGCATTCTCCACTAAAGTTTGTATCATCATCGATGGAAAAGCAACGTGACTCAACTCAGGTGGACATTCTATTTGATAACTTAAACGTTCTTGCATGCGTGCTTGCATGATATTGAGGTAAGCACGCGATAATTCCAACTGCTGTCCTAATTTACCACCACCTTTTTCGCGAATTTGCGGTAAGGCAGCACGCAAATATTTAATCAAATGTGTATGCACGATTGAAGCTTGCTGTGGGTCCGTTTCAATCAATTGTCCGATTAAGGCTAAGGTATTAAATAAAAAATGCGGTTCAATTTGCGCTTGCAATGTCGCCATTTCAGCTTCTAATACACGACGTTCAAGTGCTTCGACATCGGCGCGTGTTGCTGCATCAGTGGCGGCTAATTCTGCTCGACGCTTGCCACCGGCTAAGCTTTTGATCATGATCGATACGAGAGCCAAGAAAGGAATTAAACCACCTAAGCCTAAAATACCACCAATAATCATCGCTAAAAAGGAAACGAAAATCAGGTAAGACCAAGAAATAACAGCCAACCAATCAAAAAATTTCCACCAAAATACTTTGCCTGTTTCAATCAAATCCAACATAAACAAAAGCACTTTGTTTTTATCATCGGTTTTCATGTTAGCTCTCCTCGTCTGATTTCTTTTCTGCCGATTTTTCTGAGTATGTTTCAGCAACATTTTCTGTTTGTTTTGAAGTGTCTTTACCGATAAAACATTTTAATAACAAAGAACCAATCACCAACCAATTCGCTAAAGCATGCAGCGATAACAAACCACCAGCGATTAAGGTCAATAAGCAAGCGAGAAACAATTTGCCCCAAGAGACATCGATAATCCATTCAGCATAACGTTGCCAAACATATTTAGCGGTATCCGCTACATTCAAAACAAATTCGAGCACTGGATTTTTAGTTGTTGAGTTCATGGTATTGCTCCCTGTAGTAAATTGATTTTCCGAAGAATTGATTGATACTGTTTCTAAAGCCATGCTATCTGGCACGCTAGTCTTGTTTTCTGTGTTATCTGGATTCATTTTTCCGCTCCCTCTGTGATGGATTGCTGTTTGTATGACTGCACAATAGCATCGACAAAAAAGTTGCTCTAGGCTTCTGCGATTAAGCGTATAAACGTATAGCCCAACGGTAATTTCTGGCGATAAATGGCGACATAAAGCTACCCAAAGTAACTTTTTGCGAATTAAGACAGATAAAACGCAGATGATTTGTTTATTGATCGCAGTTCATTGTGGGCATCACCTACAATAGAGCCATTTACTGGCGAAGGTCTTCTTAAAAATTGGCTTACGTTAGAATCGCTAGCCTTAAAAAACTTTTTGTGATCTTCGTAAAATCATCAACAATCAATATTGTTTATAAAGTATGCCCAAGGATAAGTAGCATGAAAAAATTAATGAGTCTTTTATTCACAATTACCATGGTGTTAAATATCACTGCTTGCACACCAAAGTTTGATTGGCGCGAAATTAGAAATTCTGAAGCACCTTTCATAACAACTTTTCCAGGGAAACCAGCAAGCCATAGTAGAGACATTGATTTGGACGGTATCAAAGTCAAATTGCATATGTTGGGGGCCGATGTAAATCAAATTAGTTTTGCGATTGCTTATGCAAAAATTGAAAGCGGCGATAAAAATCTACAAACATCCCATCAACAACGTGCCTTAAGTGCAATGCAAACTGGTATGTTAAAAAATATTCAGGCAAAAATTATTCAACCTACTCCACTTGATGCGCCTAAGAATACAATTACAGCAATAGGAAAAACCCAAAATGGGAAAATGATCAAGATGATTGCACGATTTACACAACATGGTCCGTGGGTTATTCAGGCAGTGATGTTAGGTGAAGAAAAATCGTTCACACCAGAAATTGCAGATATGTTTTTTGGATCAATTAAGTTGAATTAAATATTCACTTCAATTGGCTTTGTTAGATCGCTCAATCCAAATAAGAGAATCAGTTATATAGTTTGATTCCTTATTATTCTTTTTCAGAATTTTCAGAAAGTTATTATGCTAATCACCTTTAAGTCGAAAGCCTCTGCAGAAGTCACTATGTATAAAGAGCACATTGCGATGGTTTTAGACATACTCAATAAGAATGGTGAACGAGGTATCATCACCGCAGCGGAAACCGCGAATGCGATACATGAAATAGAAAAGCTAATTGAACAAGACAAGCAAGAAAGATTGCAGCACGATGAGTTAAATAAAAATAGCGATGAAGACGACGATATTGACGAGTTTGAAAAAAGAAAAAAACGGGACATAGTGACACTTTCAGCACGTCTCTTTCCTATTTTGGACATGTTAAGAGCCGCTAATAAAAAGCAAGAAGACATACTGTGGGGAGTATGAAGCGATGACAGCGCATGTCGAACATACAGAGGAATTTTTTTTGGACGCTGTCGATGGCAAGTCTCTATTTGTCCGGGATTGGCCAGTTAAAAATTCTGAAGCGCCTGGTATCGTAATCATGCATGGTCTTGGTGAACATTCTGGTCGTTACGTACATATCGCCAGATTCTTTAATGCCTTGGGATTTAAGGTAAGAAATTTTGATCAACGCGGACATGGGCAGTCAGCGGGAGCGCGTGGCGATATTCCTGACGTCGAGGCAATTTTGCGTGATACGCGATTGGTGATTAATGATTTCTCCAAACAATTAACCCAAGCGCCCTTTGTGTTAGCGCATAGCATGGGCGGTTTGTTTGCAACGCGATTTGCTTTAGAAGGATTAACACCATTAAGCGGTTTGATTTTATCTTCACCGGCATTTTCTGTGTGCACCAGTTGGTTAGAAAAATTTTTGTTTAGGTTTAGTCGGGTTTTGATTCCGCATGTCGCTGTTGGACATGGTACAAATGGGCGCTATTTATCACACGATAGTGAGGTAGTTGCAGCCTATCAAAATGATCCATTGGTTCATGCCAAAATTAGCGCCTGTCTATTTCAAAGTATGTTGGATACGATGCAGTTTGTGAAAGAACACGCAACAGACTTGAAAATACCGACTTTGTTATTAATCGCTGACGGTGATGTTGTGGTGAATCCTCAAGGTGCAAAGAATTTTCTAAGCAAAGTAAGCGACAGCCCAAATAGTCATTTTTTAAAAGCGCATATTTATCCTGGTTTTTATCACGAAGTTTTTAATGAATTAGAAGCGATGCGAGTTTTCGATGATGTTCGAGTGTGGTTAGACGAGCAAGATGTTATTCCCAATCAGCACCGTTAGATTGGAATTTTGGTTTGTATTATCATTAAGCGGCAGTTGATTGATACATAAATAATTAATTTATGTTTTTCGATCATATAAGCAAACATTCAAAAAATTAGATAGTTAAGCAATGGAATCCTTATGGCTGAACCGAGTAGAAAAATTTTGACACGATCTGCTTCCAATAAAACGAAGCCTCAGGTCAGCAAAGAACAAAGCAAACCGAAAACGCCAGAGCCAGAAACGCTTCAGCTTAAAAATGACTCATTAGCGTTTAGCTTAAGCGGTGCTGCCCAAACAGTTGCTTATGTACTGGAAGGTGTTGCATTGCCACAGGCCCTGTCTAGAGTTTTTACGCAGATGAATGCGACTCCACAGGCGCGTGGCGCCATGCAGGATATTTCTTATCGTACGATGCGACAAGTCGGTCGAGTAGACGCCTTAATCGCCTTAATGACGAATAAGGCACCGGAGCCACCATTACTATATGGACTTCTATGTTGCGCATTAACTTTACTCATCACAGAGAATGCCGATGAAGCGCCATACGATGATTTTGTGGTGGTGGATCAAGCGGTTAATGCTGCTGCATCATCACCCAATATGGTCTTTGCAAAAGGCATGGTGAATGCTGTCTTGCGTCGATTCTTGCGTGAGAAAAATGAATTGCTACCAATGGTGGTCAAGCAAGCAGCAGCACGTTGGAATTATCCACAGTGGTGGGTTGATCAATGCAAAACAGCCTATCCCGAAAATTGGCAATCGATTTTAAGTGCGGCGGAAACGCCACCACCTATGACCTTACGGGTCAATCAAAAATTAAGTACTGTTGATAATTATCTCAAGCTATTAAAGCAAGAACAAATTGAGGCGAGTAAGATCGGTCCTGTTGCGATTCGCTTGCACAAGCCTATGCAGGTACAAAATATTCCTGGCTTCGCACAAGGGATGGTCTCGGTACAAGATGCCGGTGCACAATTAGCCGCACCTCTATTGGATGTACAAGATGGACATAAAGTCTTGGATGCTTGCGCGGCCCCTGGTGGTAAAACGGGTCACATTCTAGAATTAGCCAAAGTCGATTTATTGGCGCTAGATGTCGATGCTAAACGCCTAGATAAAATTCATGACAATTTGGCGCGTTTACAGTTATTTGCGACGATCAAGGAAGGCGATGCAAGCTGGTCGAATTGGTGGGATGGTCAACAATTTGATCGCATCCTCGCTGATGTTCCATGTACTGCATCTGGTGTGGTTCGTCGTCATCCGGATATACGCTGGTTACGTCGTAAAACCGATGCAGCGCAGCTGGCGGTAACGTCTAGCCGAATTTTGGATAATCTGTGGCGTATGTTGAAACCAGGCGGCAAATTACTTTTAGTAACTTGTTCAATTTGGCCAATAGAATCAGAAAATCAAGCGAGAGCTTTTGCTGAAAGGCATACAGCAATTCGTCTTGACGCACCGGGTCAGTTATTGCCATCGTCGGAAATCAACAACGAACATGATGGTTTGTTCTATGCCTTGTTTCAAAAACCAGAGGTTTGAAACCCGTTTCAAGTTATGATGTCAATAAGATTTTCTTCAACATAGATTTCTATTAGGCGAATTTAAGTAGGACTAGAAATAGGAATCAGCGTTGAATTTTTAGATTTTATTGTTTCCTAATTTTGATATAGGACTTTCTGGTTTTTTCACATGATCACAGGTTTGATCCACAATTTGAGATCAATATTCTTTGCATGGGCGCTGATATTTTTTGCGCCCATGCTGCTTTCGTCCGCGCCAGCGCATGCTGCAGGGGTCGAAGTGATGAATGCGAAATTAGAAAGCACCGATGAAGGCTATCGCGTATTCGTCTCATTTTCTTTTGAACTGGGTTCAGATTTAAAAAGTGCAATCAATGACGGCATTCCTGTTTCCTTTACTGCGGAAGTCGAAATTAACCGGCCTCGCTGGTATTGGTTAGATGAAAAGACCATCTACTCATCACAAACCGTTAAAATTCAATACGATTTATGGCGTCGTCAATACACCGCTGTAGTGAATGGCGGTTTGAAGCAAAACTTTAATAGTTTAGAAGAAGCAATGGCACTGGTTTGGCGACCGCGTCGTTGGTTAGTTGCGGATAAAAAAGCGCTCAATCCCGGCGCGACCTATAACGTTGCTGTGCGGCTTAAATTAGACAGCAATCAGTTATCAAAACCCATGTTAATAACCTCGTTTAGCAATAGTGATTGGCGCCTTGCCTCAGAGTGGAAACGATTTACGTTCAAGGCTGACGACAAGTGACAAGATTTTTGCGGCAAGGCTTAGTGATTGGTGGCGTTCTTATGAGCGTCCTTCTTTTTATTTTGATGACAGCAACCGAAAATTCAAGTCGTTTTCGAGCCATCAATGAAAATCTCCCCTTATTGTTGATGGCCAATGCGGTAGTCGCTTTTGGCTTATTGGCGATGGTAACCACGCTCTTGTGGCAATTGATACGCCGCTATCGCCAGCGCGAATTCGGTTCGCGGATAATGACGCGTCTGGTGATCTTATTCGCGTTGACTGGGATTTTGCCAGGCTCCTTGATCTATCTGGTGTCAGTGCAGTTCGTAACGCGCTCCATCGATTCTTGGTTCATCGTGAAACTAGATCCTTTACTTAATTCTGGTGTCAATCTAGGACATACGGCTTTAGATTACACCTTAAAGGATCTAGAAGGGAAAGCATATAGCATTGCAAATCAACTTGCTGATGTTGCTGATAGTGCGATGTCATCTTCGTTGCCGATCCGGCTCTCGCGTTTACGTGAACAAATGCAGGTGAAAGAAGCGACTATTGTGAGTAGTCGTGGACGTGTAGTTGCAACCACTAATGAATATCCTGGGGTATTGGCGCCAGAATTGCCCACCGCCGGTATGATGCAAACCGCACGTATTGATGGCAAATATTCACAGTTTAGTAGCCATGTTGAACATACTGGAGAAGATGCTACCCGCAATTTATTTACGGAAGCGCATCAAAATTCCAATATGCAGACCGGCAGTCAGGAATTCTTACGAGTCATCATTCCCTTAAAATCTAGTGGCGTTGATTCGCGCTTTCAAAAGGAAAGCAATTATCTGCAAGTGATTCAACCAGTGCCAGATTTGTTAGATACCCAAGCCAAAGTCTTTATCAACGCAATCGCTGAACATAGGGAGCGCTCATCTAGTCGCGATGGTTTAAAAAATATGTATTTGGTGACCTTGACTTTACTCTTGTTGTTTGCGATTTTCGGTGCGATTACTGCGGCATTCTTTATTTCAGGTGAACTTGCACGTCCTTTATTGTTATTAGCGGAAGGAACAAAAGCGGTCGCAGAAGGTAACCTCTCGCCACGCCCTATCACCACCACATCAGACGAATTGGGGAGTTTGACACAATCCTTTAATACGATGACACATCAGCTATTCGAAGCACGTTCAGCGGTGGAAAAAAATCGAAATGAATTAGAAAATGCTAAAGCCTATTTAGAGTCCGTTTTAGGAAGTATGTCAGCTGGTGTGATGGTTCTCGATCAGAATGCATGTCTGGTTAGTTGCAATCATTCTGTTGAGCGCATATTGCGTCGTCAATTAGAGAAAGAGATTGCCAAACCCTTGTCTGAGATTCAGGGCTTACACGTTTTTGCAGCTGCAATCGATAAGGCTTTTTCGGAACAACATGCCCAATCTGCTGGTGGCACGGAACAGGAACATTGGCAACAACAGATCGAATTACCTAGTTCTGTATTTGAAAATAATCCTCTGGATAATTCAAACTTTTCGAGTAGTGAAGTCGAAAAAGGCGTCACCTTGTTGGCGCGAGGGTCACATCTACCTGTCAATTCCGGTGTTGGATATGTGATCGTTTTTGACGATATTACGAATATCATTTCAGCTCAGCGCTCAATTGCATGGGGTGAGGTGGCACGTCGCCTAGCACATGAAATTAAAAATCCACTGACGCCGATACAGTTATCTGCAGAACGCTTACAGATGAAGTTAGTCGATAAACTGAATGATGTCGATGCGCAGTTTTTGAACAAGAGTACGACGACGATCGTCAATCAAGTCACCTCAATGAAACGGATGGTCGATGATTTCCGTGATTACGCAAAAATTCCACAAGCCGTCCTATCCAAAATCAATCTCTCAGCGTTAATTGATGATGTTTTGCATCTATACTTATCGGGTGATGGACGCGACATTATTCATGTACAGATTGAGCCGGAGTTGCCTTTGATGATGGGAGATGCTACCCAGTTGCGGCAGGTGATTCATAACCTGCTGCAAAATGCGCAAGATGCGGTCGGCGAAATTTCTAAATCAGGACAAATTCCACGCATCGATTTGATTGCTGAAATTGTGCATTATAGTAGTGCCGATAAATCGGAACGGGTGGCTGTGCGCTTATCTGTGATCGACAACGGTCCTGGTTTTTCTAATAAAATTCTGGCGCGCGCATTTGAACCTTATGCGACCTCAAAACCGCGCGGGACAGGTTTAGGTTTAGCGATGGTGAAAAAAATTATCGATGAACATGGTGGAAAGATTGATATTCAAAATCGAAGCGATTCAAACGGTGCAAAAGTTTCGATTTTGCTGTTAAAGTTAGCACCGGATGTAAATACCACAGTATGATGCGAGGTTTTATCTCATCAAGGTCAAAAGCTTCCTAAGAGAAGAATGACATCACTTAAATAGCGGAGTAGGGTTAGGTAGATTTATGGCAAACATATTAGTCGTTGATGATGAAATGGGTATTCGAGAGCTACTCTCGGAAATATTGGGCGATGAGGGACACGTCGTTCTATTGGCAGAAAATGCGCAACAAGCACGTGAAGCACGAGCGCTATCACGTCCAGATTTAGTTTTGCTCGATATTTGGATGCCGGATACTGACGGCGTCACTCTATTAAAAGAGTGGCAGCGTGATGGTTTATTGACGATGCCAGTCATTATGATGTCGGGTCACGCAACGATAGATACAGCGGTTGAAGCAACTCGCATTGGTGCACTCAATTTTTTAGAAAAACCAATCGCACTTCAAAAGTTACTCAAAGCGGTACAGCAAGGTTTGACCCGTAATATTGAAGTTAGTCGACCAGCGATACCAGTTGCCAGAATCAATGTCTCGGAAGCGGCTTCATCAGTGGTGGCAACAACCCAGTTTTCGACGGCATCAGCAAATTATGAAAACCGTGATTTTTCAGCTGCAAACCATATGCTGCAGAATAATCAGCATTCGTTTAATAATCTATCTTTTGATCTGCCATTACGTGAGGCACGCGACGCATTTGAAAGAATTTATTTCGAATATCATTTGCATCGCGAAGGTGGCAGTATGACCCGAGTCGCAGAAAAAACCGGTTTAGAGCGCACGCACTTATACCGAAAATTGAAGCAATTGGGCGTCGAATCCGTGAAGTATGGCAAACGCGGCGAATAAGCCAACAACGATCACACTAGTTGCAGGTGGTAGTTATGCAGAGCGTGAAGCCTGGATAGCTGCCACCCTACAAAATTTATTTCAGCAACACAATCCAAAAAAATTTGGTGCTCTGCTCGAAGGTCTTCCAACTGGCAGCATGGCCTTGCAGGTTTCTCCGTCATTGAGCGTTGAACGCATTGCACCAGGCTGCTTCTGTTGCATTGGACAAATCGCTATGCGGGTCAGTCTCAATCGCTTGCTACGTCAACAGCTTGCGCATTTGTTCATCGCGATCAATGATGCACAGCATCTGACGCAGTTACACAATTCACTTAGCAATCCCCCTTATGTCAATCTAGTGAACTGCGCAGACGTGGTTCAACTTTGACTCAAATTTTCTGTTAGGCGCCCCATCTTTGCCAATAGTTCGCTATTGACGCCTTAATGGCAACAAATCTGCCTATAAGGTGCATTTCTCATCTTTACATACCCGGATATAAATCTGTGCTCAAGGAAAATTTCATGTTTCCGCTAAAGTTCAAGCCTTTCCATGCCGTAACTATCCATATGGAAACGATTTAGCTTAGCTTCCATAAATTCGATAGAAAGCACCGTGTTTGTTCTTGAAATTTGATGATAACGAGCTAAAGGAAGAACAAAATGAATATTATCTATAACAGCGATCAATATAGTGTGGTCGAGTTCGGTGCTCAGACAGATCATGAAGCCTTGCGTTTTGGTGGTTATGAAATTACCGATAAGTCTGTGCGACGTGAATGTTTTATTGGTGGTGTCCAAGCCGAGACTTTTCGTCACGATGTGCAAGAGTTAATTTCGAATGAACCAAGTATCGAAGAAATTGATGAATTTTTAGCGAAATTTGATTCTTATATGGGGCAGTCAGTGTTACTGCACTAACATATAAAGTATGGAAGCGAATGTGGATTCGATGAACAGCGCAATTTAGCGCTGTTTTTTTTGCTAGTTACAATCGTCGAATGGGTTGTTTCAGCGAGGACGGAATCGATAGACAAAAAAAACCCGCTAGCTTTTGCTGCGGGTTAAGTCCAAACCTTAGGAGGTGTTGGAGGAGACAGGTAGAACTTTATCGCAGTGCAGCAAACATGTCTGCTTGCATTTTCGTATACCAGATATAAATTAAATATATATCTCCGCGCAAGCGGACGATTTGAACAGGCTAATAGGTAAGCGTAGCTAGTTAGGACTCTATAACAAGAAATGATTTACACTCTAGACCTGTAATTTGGCCTGCGTAGTCTGGAGACATAAGAATGAAACTAATTGATCCCATCCTAGAGTTCCATCAAGAAATTCAAGCCATCCGGCGTGATATTCATGCCCATCCTGAATTATGTTTTGAAGAATTCAGAACTGCTGAACTGGTTGCAAAAAAGTTGGAATCGTGGGGGATACCCATGATTCGTGGTTTAGCGGGAACCGGTGTGGTCGGCATCATCAAGCGCGGCGAAAGTTCACGTGCCTTGGGTCTGCGAGCAGATATGGATGCCCTGCCTATGCAAGAGATCAATCAATTTGCCCATGCCTCGCAACACGCTGGAAAAATGCATGCCTGTGGTCACGACGGTCATACCGCCATGCTTTTAGGTGCGGCTCATTATTTATCACAAGCGAACGATTTTGATGGCACCGTGTATTTGATATTCCAACCTGCTGAAGAAGGCGGTGGCGGTGCCCGGCGTATGATAGAGGAAGGCTTGTTTCAGCAATGTCCCATGGACGCGGTGTTTGGTATGCATAACTGGCCAGGAATTGCGGTCGGAAGTTTTGGGGTCAAAACCGGCGGCATGATGGCTTCTTCGAACGAGTTTGAAGTCACTGTGCACGGTAAAGGCGCACATGCGGCACAGCCACAAAAAGGCATAGACCCAGTCATGATAGCGGTTCAGATCGCGCAAAGTTGGCAAACGATCGTTAGCCGGAACGTCAATCCTTTAGAGCCTGCAGTGTTGTCCTTGACGCAGATACATTCAGGTAGCGCCACTAATGTCATTCCTGATGACGCCAAATTAATTGGTACCGTGCGTACTTTTAGCACCGAGGTGCTAGATTTAATTGAGGCGCGGATGGAAAAAATTGCCAATGCTACCGCTGCCGCATTTGATGCCGAAGTCGACTTCAAATTTAAGCGAAACTATCCACCTTTGATCAATCACGAAAAAGAGACGCAATTTGCGATTCAGGTCATGCGCGATTTGGTTGGTAGCGAACAAGTTAATGTGCAAGTTGAGGCGACGATGGGCGCAGAAGATTTTGCTTACATGCTACAACACAAACCTGGCTGTTACGTTTTTCTAGGTAATGGTGACGGTGATCATCGCAGTGTTGGTCATGGCCTCGGGCCGTGTAACTTGCATAATCCTAGCTATGATTTTAACGACGACTTATTGCCGATCGGTGCCAGTTATTGGGTGCGTTTGGTGCAATCGTTTTTGGCTTCTAGATAAGCAAAAGCCATATTGTTCGAGGTCGCGGACAATATGGCTAAGTAGAAATTGGTTATAAGAAGTCTTGATTACACCTGCTTAAAATTCTTCCCAATCATCCGCTGATTTTTCAGCTTTCGCTGGCCTTGCTGCTGCCGTCGTAGCAGCGATACGAGCTGGAGCTGGTCTCGCGTTAGGTTTGCTAGAGGAGACACGATTTGCGGCACGAGTACTCGCGGTCCTTGTACCACTATGCAGCGTATTCAATTTAAATACGTCTAAAGACTTGGTCAGCAAATCAGCCTGTTCCTCTAAGGATTCGGCCGCCGCCGCGGCTTCTTCGACCAAGGCAGCATTTTGTTGCGTCATTTCGTCCATTTGATTAATGGCAGAACCGATTTCCTGAATGCCGGTGCTTTGCTCCTGACTTGCGGCAGTAATCTCCGACATAATATCGCTGACACGTCGAACTGAAGCGACGATTTCTTCCATCGTATGGCCGGCCTGATCTACCAAAGTTGAACCAGTTCTGACTTTATCAACCGAATCACCGATTAGCGTTTTAATCTCTTTTGCGGCGGCGGCACTGCGTTGCGCTAAACTACGAACCTCCGAAGCGACCACCGCAAAACCGCGACCTTGCTCCCCAGCACGGGCAGCTTCTACCGCTGCATTCAACGCAAGAATATTGGTTTGAAACGCAATTCCATCAATCACACTAATGATGTCGACAATTTTCTTCGATGACTGGTTAATTTCATCCATCGTCACGACAACTTGACTCACCACTGCGCCACCTTTAACCGCAACCTCTGACGCTGTTTCTACCATCTTATTGGCTTGGCGAGCATTGTCCGCATTTTGTCTGACGGTTTCTGTCATGGTTTCCATGGAGCTGGAAGTCTCTTCCAGACTGCTGGCTTGCGACTCTGTTCTGGATGAAAGATC
>JAYVHZ010000452.1:0-1641 GCA_043770645.1 Undibacterium sp.
TGGCTTCGCTAAGTTTAGAACGGTTGAAATACCTATTTTTGTTAATCATTTCAAGAAGTTAGCATGTATTGAGTACATGTTTGCTTCCTAAGACCCAAACAAAATAGGCTTTGCAGGTAGCCCGTTTGATGCCAGTACGGGTTTGTCATACATGGGGGCGCGGTATTACGACCCTGTGATTGGGCGGTTTATGGGTGTTGACCCTGTGGGGTTTCAAGAGGGCAATGTGCATAGTTTTAACCGCTATGCGTATGCGAATAATAATCCGTATAAGTTTGTGGATCGGGATGGGCGAACGGCGATATCAGTGCTTGGAGTGGGTATTGCTCTCATTGGGGGTGCTTCCTACGCACTAGCGCCGCCAAATAAGCAGCAGGAGATGCGAGAGTCAGCAGGCCGTCTTTTCCGCGCAATTGGTAATGCTTTGCACTCGGAGGCGTCTGAGTCGAAGCCTACTGGTTCAAAAACTGAGCCAAAAAAAGGGGCAAGTAAGCCAAGCTTACTTGATCCTAAAGATGCGACTCATGTATTAGATGGTGATGCGGACGGTGGTGGACATGCGCATGGAACTGGTAAACCGGGCAAGAGTGAATTTCCTTCAGGTTGGTCGCGAGATAAAATACTCGGTGAGATATCAGACGTTGCCACCGATCCTAATTCTTCGCGAAAGCCAGGAAGAGAAGGAACGACAGTGGTTGTTGGTACACGAGATGGCGTTGGGATTCGCGTTATTATCGGTGGCGATGGCTCAATTGTTACTGGATATCCTACTGGCGGTGAAGGCGTGACGCAAAATCCTCGATGAGACAGATTATGAGAAATTTCGATGAAATTGAAGCGCTTTTTACCGATTTATTGACACAGAGCGAGTCAGCTTTGTCAGACACCGAGCGTGATGAAATTCAGGAATTTTTTGATGTTGGCGAATATGGCCTCGCACTTCGAACTGCAGTTGCGATATTCCGCGAAGAGAAAAAACATGCGACCTCCACTGAACGACATATTTTTCTTCGATTGGCTAAATTGATGTCAATTGATCCAGATGCCTTGATGATAGGATTACTACTGTAAATATGTTGAAATTTTACAAGTGCAAGTAACTGAGAGTAAGAGTTAAAAATCGCACCCTATCGCGTATTTACTACTTATTTCATAGCTAGTTAGGCAATAAATACGCCGGCTAACTCCATATTTTCATCTGTATTACGCTGAAACTTACATTTATCAAATTTAGCTTAGCTATCTAGCTAGACAAATAGTCATCAGTTGATAAAATACTCTTGTCTTTAAGGAGTTAGTCATGTCACAAGTGCAGTTGGCGGAAGTGAAGAATAAGTTTTCTGAGTATGTCAAAGCTGTTCAAACGGGTGCGAGGTTTGAAATCACGGTCAGAGGGGTGCCTGTGGCGCAGTTGGTGCCTATCCAAAAAGCATCATCAAAACTTGGGTTTGCAAATCGCGTAGCAAACCACATGGCCAGCGCAACGACGCCTGCATTCGACGTGACAGCAGCTTTGTTGGAAGGCCGTAAGTGAAGCTAGTGATTGATAACTCTGTGGTGATGCGGTGGTTGTTCAATGATGGCTCTGAGGCAGACAGAGACTATGCTATCAAAGTAGCTGGCTTGGTTGAAACGCATGAT
>JAYVHZ010000453.1:0-4895 GCA_043770645.1 Undibacterium sp.
ACTATGGCTGAATCACTAAGTCGAGCGGATTTCGGCAGAAAAAGATGCTAAATGGCTGAATCACTAAGTCCTCCAGCACCTCTCCTACTACAAAACAGGGCCTGACTATTAGTTTTAGCGCCATCGGCAACTCAAAAAAGGGTAAAGTGAGCCGAAAATTCTGATGTAAGTACTTGATTTTAAATAACTATGGCTGAATTACTAAGTCGAGGCGATTTCAGCCCAACAAGATGCAAAATGGCTGAATCACTAAGTCCTCCAGTACCTATCATCCTATGAAACAGTGCGTGACTATTAGTTTTAGCGCCATTGAGGTGGTGATAAATCACCAGAATATCTATGATCCAATTTTTGTGACTTTTAAAAAATAATTTTTCTTCATTTTCATATGTTCACAATCGAACAATCACAAGCGCAATACTAAGGCTGCGACAGAAATTCACGAATCTGATTTTGCACAGATTCTTCGCTTAAGCCTAGCCTATCATTAGTTAAAACTAGCCGATCACGGTATAGTTCAGGCCAGCCACGGCAATCGTTATCAATTGCAAACCAATTCTTCAAGTTTCGTCGTTTCGCGTCACTAGAAATCTGCTGCCACCTTGACATGTGATCAAATTCAATTTTTTGCATTTCACGATTGTGAAACGTTGCACCTGTAACCTTTTTTTGCAACGAAATTGGTAATTTACTCTTTGCAAATTCAAAGCTCCTCATTCTGACCCAGGAAGTTGAAAGAATAATCTGCAAATCAGGAAATGGTTCAACTAATTCTTCAAGTATATGAGCCCATTCAAACAGAGTTCTGTTTGGCGTCGACATGTAAATGCCAAGCTTCGGATGACAGTAGACTGCATCATCGTGCAAGACACCATCGAAGTCCAAATACATAAATTTTGCCATAAAATTAACAATCAATCTAAACTAATGAAGCTGGAGCTGAATTGCCCTTGAAGATAGTTAATTGCCATCGCCAACTTCGAAGCATCAAAACCAACGCGCGGTTCGCACAAAATTACCAATTGTTTTTTATCAAAGTCCGAGTTAATTCGATTCCAGCCACTCTCAAAATCATCGAGAATCAACACAGGTTCAGGTCAAATATAAGTGTGATTATTACTCCAGTCAACAATTTTATTATTATTAAAATTAGCACAGATACTAACAGTATATTTCAAGATAGCAGATGTAAAGCTACAGAACTGATCACGTTATCGAAATTTAATAATGGTCGAAACCGTCAACAACTGAGCACATCAATCGATTACTCAAAAATTAGCTTAGTTCAGAATAAAACTAAAAACTATATTCCTAGTCACGTCCGGCATTACAAAAATATGGAGCAAACTTGGGTAACGAAATCAATTCGATTGAAGAAGCAATTAGTTCAACAAAACTTGTAGAACATTACTGTCAATACAAAATCCTCTTAAGAGAATGTGCAGAACTTCTTGCTGACATTCATACTGAGTTCGGTGAGCTGTATTTTTCAATTTATCAAGACGATGAAATTGACGACGGAGACTTGGAATACCACGAGGGCTTTCAAGAACGCTGGAATGAGGGACTTGCAATGATAGAACGGCTTAAAGCACTAAAAATATTAGTGTCACCGCGAAAATCGATGTCACCACTTTTGTAATATTGCAGTCGCTTGGTCATGGCTTCAATCTGTTTTCTTCGATGATGGCTACGCCGAAAACAGTCCGAGTGGATTGCTATCGACAACGATGAAAACGGCTGGCCATCACATTGACGCAGCAAACTAATCTTAACGCATGACCGATAAGGTTTAAGCGACCCGAAGATCCAGATTGAAATCGCAATGGCATTAAGGTCAATGAACAAGATGCAAGCACGCATCTAAGCAGATGACATGTCGACGAGGAGAACACCGCACTACGTTTCAATAGATTCTCTCGTTGTCACGGGAAGATTCCAACGGTTGAACACCAATCCGCCAAGGTTTCCTCAGACCACGCTGACTGCGTAGCCGGATTCTGAGGTGGAGTAATAATCAGTGCATCGTGAATCTTATTGAATAGTACCTGCACGTTTCCAGATTTCACATCATTGCGTGAAGCGGCAGCATTCAATGCTTGCCAAATTATGCAACGTAAGTGATAACGCTGTTGATTAATGCCATGAAATCCTGGACGCTTCTGCAAGAAATTATTCCAAGTAATAATTTGTTCCGCTGCCGCCGGTGTCAATTTTTTATAGCTACTCAAGAATCTTCCAACAAATTCTCTAGCTTTGTCTTCACTTGCTTTTATTACGTCTCGTGTCATCATCCATGTTAAGTGCCTACCACCAGCGGTCATACGTTCGAGTCCATCTTCATTCAAAAGAATTTCACCGCGACGATTTTTTGCAACGTGCCGTCGATGCTCGAGATGTGTAAGACGATAAGTCTTAAAGGTCTCCCATTTACCACCTTCATTAATTTTTACAACTTCGAAATGCAAACGTTGATGCTGATTACGAGCATCAAAATATTCTTTGAACACGTTCTCGGAGCCGACGCCGTCGCACCACAGCAAACAGAAAAAAATCTTTTCGAAATTAGGGTGAGCTTTTTCAAAGGGCTTAACGACAATTAGATGACCAGTCGCTTTACCTTTTTTTCGTGCGTAGTCTCGTTGGTGCCGTGTCATCCCAATGCCAATTTTTTGATGCATCTCAGTGATAAGAGACGGGATTTTTTTGAGAGATATCCACCCCGTACGGTAGTAGTAATTTCCGGTTTTTACATAGTCTAATATGAGCCGCATCGCTTGAGCCTGCCCTCGGGGTATCCGAATATTTGCGATTGGATTGTCGTGATTTTTAGCGTTGAAGGCCATGAGCATTCTCCATGTAATCTATAAAACACGTATAGATACCAATCAGGAGAACTGTATTTATATCGATCTCAAATTGGCTCACCAACGATTGAAGTGCTTTATAAACTCTATGCTTCCTGACTCAAGTCAGGAAGCATCTATTGAATGTCCCAAAAATTTTTCACACGTCGATAGTTTTTTTAACTCGTTTACCTATACGAGGTAGGACCGTTGTTAATACGTGATATCGACGATGCGACGTTGAATGCGCCAACATTCATACTTTTTTTTGTATGCATGTGAGCGCGCCAACGCCTACATGCATCAGTCACTTGCAAGATACTGCATCATATCCAATGATGTAGTTATCGGTGCCGCTCGGTGCTCGTAATTGTGCTCGCCGAGCGACGAAGGGCAGAGAGACTGCAATCTCTCTGACCCACTCCAAAATTTTTTGTAGTCAATCGAAATTTCGTGCGACCACTATCTCAACCAGCGCTATAAATCTTGAATGAAGATGAAGTGCGTTTGGTCGGCAAACAAAATATTGGGTAAAGTCCCAACCCTCTGAACGATTCAGCGAGAGCTGAACGGAGGTGCCTACCACGAGTTATGTCGATGGCGAAAGTCATCGCTGTCTGTAAATGCTGTAAAGCGGCCTGGGAGTAGCTAGGTAAGGACAGTCCACCACGGGAACGTGGGGTAGCAGAGAGCTTATGCGTGTAATTGTCAGAAGATGTTCAGTTGGCACTGAGCATGGCACTGGCATGTAGGAGATGCAAAAGGCGTGTGATTTAAAAGCTCAGGTATACGTACATATAAGAAGAGGTTAGGTCTTCGGGACATTCTCCAACCTACGGGCTCCTTCATGGAGTCGGCAGCTGAAAACTGCTTTTATATGATGTCGTGCCGTACGCGTTTTGTGTTGTTAATCGTTGTTTGTCTAGGTGGGTGGCCTAAGAATTTTTGGTTCTCTTCAGAGTGGAATCCTGAGAAAAAAGAGATCCAAAAGTTTATGGCTAAGCGGTGATACCAGTCAAAATTTTTTGTGCAATAACGTGCATGGGCATGTGCTTATTGTTAGCGTGACAGCTACTGGGAAACACCACCGATTTTTTTATCTTGCAAGTGATTTGATGTGCCCGAATGGTTTGGCGACCTAACGGGAAGAAATTCTTCTGTGCACACTTTGGCGAGTGAGGCACAAAAAATTGGTGAGTCAGGTATTTTCGCTTGATTTTTTGATTAATGATTCAAGGGCCAGTTTTTTGGCTGGCCCTTTTTCTCCCATCAGTCAATTTCAGGTACTAAAATCTATGCGGTCAAGAAAGCCATGAATTGGCTTTCTTGCCTTTTTGAAGTGTTTGAAGCATCGAAAGCTGGAAACACAGTGCGTTTTGGTCATTCAAAGACATTCGTTTCTTTTTCTATTCAGTAAAATCCTCCCGGTAAGTCAATCTAACTTATGTATGTTTTTCCAGGTTAGGAGGCGAAACACGGTCTGGATAAATTCTGCATCTCTGCACTTTAATAATTTTCGAGTTATTAGAAAAAGAGATGCGATCCAAGAGTTGACGTGCATTACATTCCACCCCACTTCTATGATTTATCCATTCATACTTTCAAGGTGTCACGTCTTATGCAATACAGTCGAAGGTTGAGAAAACGGGCTGTTATCTGATATGGCTTTTGTCTCATACAAATTGAACCTTATTTCTTAAGGTTTTTGGCGTCGATAGTAAGTCGCTCGACTAACACCCATAGCTTCCCAGGGTAGTGAGTTTTTTGTAGTAGTTTTTGGTCGACCACCGCGCTTGCCACGTGCCGATTGAATCTTAGAAAATTCGTTTTCGTTGAAATGGTGCCAAGTCCACTTCGCAACGCTTCTCGCGACTGTTCGAACTTCGTTTTGAGAAAGCGGAGTTCGAAAGGAATTTGCTTTTTCAGCGCGAGCTTGAATCGCTGAGAACCAATGCTCAATCGCGCTACCATTTCGTTTATATTCCATAACCCATGAGTATGCCCAGGTTCGCAGTTCATCAAACAGCGTACAGTTCCTCCCAAGACCGA
>JAYVHZ010000454.1:0-2472 GCA_043770645.1 Undibacterium sp.
TTTTTCCTTTACCGCATCAGGCAAAAGTCATTAATGAACGCTTTAATGAAGTCAACGCCTTAATCGATATCGTCGAAGAAAACGTATTTGAACAGACACCTCCTGCGATGTTGGAAGTGTTTCTATTGTTGTCTCAAAACGCCAATCTGAAGGGCATGACCGCCAAAACACTACGAGCGCTGTGGCATGCCCGCAATCTGATCGATGCAGAATTCCGTCACGACATTTTTAATCGCGGTACATTCCTGCAGATACTGCAATCACCACGCGGCATAACTCATGTACTGCGCAGCATGAACCAAACCAGTATTCTGGGTCGCTACTTGCCGAATTTCCGCCGCATCGTCGGACAAATGCAGCACGATCTGTTTCACGCTTATACCGTAGATCAGCATATCTTAATGGTCGTGCGCAATCTCCGTCGCTTCACGATGACCGAGCATGCGCACGAGTATCCGTTTTGCAGCCAATTGATGGCGAACTTCAATCAGCCCTGGGTCTTGTATATCGCTGCCTTATTTCACGATATCGCCAAGGGAAGAAATGGCGATCACTCGGTATTAGGCATGGCTGATGCGCGTAAATTTTGCTTTGATCATGGCATCTCCAAAGACAATACTGAATTAGTGATTTTCTTAGTCCAGCAACACTTGACCATGTCGCAGGTCGCACAAAAGCAGGATCTATCGGATCCCGACGTGATTCAGGCATTTGCAAATTTGGTCAAAGATGAGCGTCACTTGACCGCCCTGTACTTGCTTACGGTGTGCGATATTCGCGGCACCAGCCCGAAAGTATGGAACGCTTGGAAGGGTAAGCTACTAGAAGACCTCTACAAAATAACCTTGCGAGTGCTTGGCGGAGAAACCCCTTCCGCGGATCGCGATCTGAAGAATCGCCAGGAAGAAGCACTCAAAGCTTTGCGTTTAGTGGGCATAGAACATGACGCCCATACTAAGTTGTGGAACGAACTTGATATCGTCTACTTCTTACGTCATGACGCTTCCGATATCGCTTGGCAAACGCGTGTACTACACGACAAAATCAGTAGCCCTAGTCCCGTCGTTAAATGTCGTGTGGCGCCTATCGGCGAAGGCTTGCAAGTCACTGTTTATTTACCTGATCAAGCAGATCTTTTTGCGCGTATTTGCAATTATTTTGATAGCAAGAATTTTGCGATTCTCGATGCTAAGATCCACACCACAAAAAGTGGCTACGCACTCGACACCTTCTTAGTTACGGAACCTGCATTTGCCAGTCATTATCGAGACATCATCAATCTCATAGAACATGAGTTGGCAGAAGTCTTGGCGAAACAGGTTCCATTGAGCACACCGAATCAAGGGCGATTATCACGCTTATCCCGCAATTTCCCTTTAGTACCATCGGTAGAATTGCGACCAGATGACAAGGGCCAATATTTTCTGTTATCGATTTCCGCAAATGACAGGAACGGCTTGTTATATTCAGTTGCTGGCGTCCTCGCTAAGTACAAAATCAATCTACACACCGCAAAAATCATGACCTTAGGCGAGCGAGTAGAAGATGTCTTTTTGGTCGATGGAGCCGCATTACATAACCCCAAAAATCAAATTCAATTTGAATCTGAATTACTAGATGCGCTGCGCATCTAGATGAATAATCCAAATCAATAAAAAGAAATTAGCTATGACAGAACAATTAAGACTCTCCAAACGCATGTCCGAATTAGGTCTATGCTCACGCCGCGAAGCCGATGAATGGATCGCCAAGGGTTGGGTACGCGTAGACGGCAAAGTCGTCTCCGAGTTAGGCAGCAAAGTCTTTCCCGATCAAAAGGTCACAGTTGAACGTCAAGCCGCAGCCGAGCAATCCAAGCGGGTGACGATACTCATCAACAAACCAGTTGGCTACGTCAGCGGGCAAGCAGAAGATGGCTATGAGCCTGCGATTGCTTTAGTCAAAGCAGAGAATCGCTGGAGCGAGTGCAAAGTCGAAAACGAATTTCATCCAACACAATTACGCAGTCTGGTTCCCGCGGGCCGTTTAGATATTGATTCAGTTGGATTACTGGTGCTGACGCAAGATGGCCGCGTTGCAAAGATCTTGATTGGTGAGAATACCGATGTTGAGAAAGAATACTTGGTTCGCGTTGAGTACACCAAGCCTGGCACATTACCTGCTGGTGATTTGCGCTTACTCAATCATGGCTTAAGCTTAGATGGCAAAAAACTGATTCCCGCGAAGGTACGCTGGATGAATGAAGACCAATTACAGTTCATCCTCAAAGAGGGCAAAAAGCGCCAGATTCGTCGTATGTGTGAAATGGTGGGATTGCGGGTAGTTGGATTGAAGCGTGTGCGTATTGGCACAGTGCGTCTTGGGCATTTGCCTGAGGGGCAATGGCGGTATTTGCGGGATGATGAGCCGTTTTGATTTTTTGATTTGGAATTCCAATGAAGGAGCTGCCTTAATGTGCTAGCTCCTTTTTGC
>JAYVHZ010000455.1:0-6922 GCA_043770645.1 Undibacterium sp.
CGTGAAAACTCTATCGCATTAAGCATTCCTCTTTCGAAATTTTCAAAGATCAATTATTGATTGATGAGAAAAGCTTAATGCGACATTACCCCGTTGCTGTTGTACGCTTTCAATGCGCTTAAGCAGTTAATGTAAATGCGTGATGCACTTACCCGAATCAAGTCTGACTCACTCAAATGGTGCAGCATGCGGGAGAAGGTTTCTGGGGTTAAATTTAGGAGTGATGCCACCACATTTTTCTTCAACTCAAGGCGAATCTCATTGCTATCCTGCGCAACAGCAACGCCAACTAGATAATCCACAACTCTTTGCATCGCATTATGTGAAGACTGCCGCTCGGCACTTCGAATGAAACCTAATAAACGATGAGACAAACCCGTCATCATTTGGCGAGCAATTGTTGGCGATTGATCGAGTAATTTAAACAGGGCATTTCTTGGCAAACGCAGCAGCAACGAGGATTCCAAAGACTCTGCATAAAATGGATAGGGTTCTTCAAGAAAAAGCATGGCCTCACCAAAGCATTGACCAGGACGGATTAATTCAAGAATTTTGTCACTGCCATTGGAACATGGAATCGCTAATTTGATCAGGCCATAAACCAAGATATAGCAAGCATCCGCGGTATCGCCTTTTTGGAACAAACTTAGACCCTTGTCTAATTCCAATTTCACCACTTCTATTTTCAAACTCTCTAATTCAAACGGTGAAATATGGCGGAATAATGGTTGATTGGATAAAAGTCCATCAAGATTAATCTTACTCATTATGAGTCCCCAACTTGTCAATGTAATTGGGGTAGTGTAATGGTGCAGATCAACTGCGCCTATACGCCAATAGGCGTAGATCTTCATGCAGATGGATAAGATCACTCGAAGAGGGATACATCGATATTTGAAGCCTCTTTACAAACGTAGCGAATTGTCGAAGTTTAAGTGCCCCCGAATTTAAACATTTGCTTCGATTGCAAATTCAAATTCAGCCGCACGGTAAGCTGTGCGGTGGTTACTTCTTATCCATACCATGCTCAACCGCATACACGGCGATTTGCACACGGCTGGTGAGATTGAGTTTTTTGAGAATATTTTGCACATGGATTTTGACCGTGCTCTCTGCCACATCGAGATTACGGGCGATTTCTTTATTACTTTCGCCACGCGCTAAACACACCATGGTTTCACGTTCACGTGGAGTCAATTTTTCGCGTTCTGGAGTAGTTGATACATTATTCCCAGACCGAAATTGCATCACCAGTTTGGCCGTCATAGATTCGGCAATGACGGGTTCACCAGCCGCTGCGCGTTTGATCGCCTGCGTTAGATAGTCAGCTTCGATATTTTTGAGTAAATAACCGCGGGCGCCACTTTTTAAAGCCGTGGTAAGGTCTTCCGCTTCTTCTGAAACCGTCAGCATCAAGACAGCCGTGTCAGGCAAATCTTCGACGATCAATTGCATCGCTTCTAGGCCAGATAAGCCCGGCATATTCAAGTCCATCAAGACCACATCGGGTTTCAACTGTTTTGCACGTTTAATGCCCTCCAAACCATCGGCAGCCTCGCCCACGATGTCAAATTCTGGATTACGCTGCAGCAGCAGACGAATGCCACTACGAAATAGGCTGTGATCATCCACTAATAAAATTCTAATACTCATGTCTCGATCTTTTCTCTGTGATATTTTCTGAGCGCCATTAACTAAACAACTAAGCGACTAAGCAACTAAGCGACCAGTCGCTCTTCGCGCTTTAAGTGCAAGGCTATCGTGGTGCCCTTGTCATTTGAACTGATGATGGAAAATTGCGCAGCCAAGCGTTCTGCACGTTCATGCATGATACGCAAGCCAACATGACCATCGCCTTTTTGCGCTACCGTCGTCATATCAAAGCCAGAGCCATCATCATGCACAGTCATGGCAAAATCACGATTATTGTCCACCTTGACCTTGACTTCGCTGGCCTGCGCATGTTTGCGCACATTGGATAAGGCTTCCTGCAAAATAAATAACACCTGTAATTGTTGTTCTGGTGCCAGTTGTGCGCCATCGCCAACGATCTCTATGGTGGCATGCACACCAGTCTGGCGCTGAAACTTCGAGACCACATTGCGCATTTCGGATTCCAAATTACTATCTTGCAAGCGAGTGCGAAAATTCAGTAAAAGCTCACGTACATCTTCATAACTTTCTTGTATTCCCGCCCGCAACAATGGCGTGATATCGTGAATTTCTTCAATATTATTACGTTTCAAAGAGTCTTCTAACATCTGTACTTGCAAATTCAAAAAATTCAATCCTTGCGCGATACTATCGTGCAAACCTTGTGCCAATAAATTGCGTTCTTGCGATACCGCGAATTCTTTTTCTTTGGCAATCAGGCGTTGATTTTCTATCGACGAGCCGAGGTTCTTCCCTAGAATTTCTAACAGACGGCGCTCTTCACCTGTGACCACCCGTTCTTGCGAGAAGTGTAAGGAGAAACTCCCGATGACTTGGTCACGGGTTTGAATTTGAAACACGGCTAAAGAGACATAACCCTCATCTTGGCAACGATAGACTTTTTGTTGATCTAATAAACGGAAATCACGCACCAGAATAATCCCCTTGGAAGTCGCCGCTCCGCAAAGGCAATCATCTTTTTTAATGCAATGTTCTTCCTCAATCATTTTTTCGGAAATACCTTCGTGCACCGTGATGTGGACATTCCCTTTTGCATTATCGAGTATGCGCACGGTACCGCCATCAGCGTTCATTCTTTGCATGATCCTGTGCAAAAACCCACGACATAATTCTTCAATCGCATGCGGGCCCGCAAGAAACGCAGCGATCTCGTACATGGTGCTGATTTCATGATTTTGTGCTTGTAATTTTGCTGTCTTTTCCGAAACGCGTTCTTCCAAGGTGCGATGCACACTTTGTACGTGATCCGCCATCTTGTTAAATGCCTGTGCCAAGACGCCGAATTCATCTTCAGTCTCTATCGGCAGGCGCACGCTTAAATCGTCTTTACTCATACGGGCGATACCGGCTTGCATACGAGAGACGGGACCCACGATCCACAAATACAAGAGATAGAGCAAAGCGATACTGGCGGCTAGCGACATAAAAATCAGCGAGGTCTGGCAAAGGCGCAGCCAAGTCGTTTTTTCTTCCAACTCAACTTCGACTAAGGACACTAATTGATTAATGTTTTTGACGAAACCGGGTAACTCAGCAGCGTAAGCTTGTAAAGCGATTTGCTTTAACTGTGGATCAGTTTGATTCACCACTCTTTGTGCATTGACTTGAATATGTTGTAACCAGTCTTGTTGCACTTTACGCATTTGCTCCCGGACTGGCGTGGTTTGCGGCAGAAACAATGGTCGTTTGGCGTCGCCATGCTCTAAGTCTGACAGCGTGCGATTAAATTCTTGCAACTCTTGCGCGACGCTACTTCCCTTAGTGGGATGTTCCAACACCATTGCCAATCGATATGAGCGCATGCGCAAACTACCGGCCTCATTGATCGCCGCGCCACCACCTTCTAATTGCCACGATAAGAGCAAAGTATATCCAATCGCTGCCAACGTCAAGGCCAGACCGACCACCGTCGTGATTAAAATACGAAAGGTAAGACGCTTGCCGATTGGTAGTTGATTGCTTGATTCCATATGTTTGTTTGGGTAGTCGTTCTATAAATTATTCAATCAATTCAGTACTCACAGCAGGATCTTCGAGCATTTTTGCGGCATCAGAAAAACTCGCCTGACTTGTGTGCGGCACGCCAAGCGGGCATACCATAGGTAGAAAACTATCAGTACGGTCAGAGTATGCCAGTAAAGCCCCATTCGTCATATCGAAATACCAGCCATGCAAAGCGATCTCGCCACGCTGTTCGCGCTCCGTCACCCAAGGGAAGCTGCGCAAATTATTGAGGGACATGATAATCGCACCCAGTTCACAGGCATGATTTTGCACTTCACTGCTGCAATGACTTAATTGACTCAACACCTGTTGTTTGACTGGCTCGACGATGCGCATCCAACGCCCAATAAAATCAATCTTGCGGCTAGGTTGGTAGCCCTGCATTAAGGCGCGTATGCCGCCACATTTTTCGTGCCCCATCACGATGATGCGCTTGACGTTTAGGGCTTCCACTGCAAATTGGATCGCCGCACTGACACCTTGTTGATTGCCCGATTCATTACATGGCGGCACCAAATTCGCCACATTTCTGATCACAAAAATATCGCCTGGATCGCAGTCCAACAACAATGCCGGATCGACCCGCGAATCACAGCATCCAATCAATAGGGTTGTCGGACTCTGTCCATTATTCAACTTGTTATATAGCGGCTTCTCACCGGCAAAATACTTAGACTGAAAGCGTTGAAAACCCTCGATAAATTGGTGAATATTACGCACTTCCATTGTCAACCTCACTCTACTTTACAATTTTAACTACCCACCCGTTTGCGACATAAACCGGATAATCTTATGCGGCTGCGTCGTGAACTCATGACGCTCAGGTTTCAGTTCTATCGCCAGTCGTATCGCTTGCTCTAGCTCCGCATCACTGATCCCTGCACGCAACAAAGGACGTAACTCAAATTTTTCATCTTGTCCTAGGCACATGTACAAAGTCCCATCTACCGCCAAACGTACTCGATTACAAGTTGCACAAAAATGCTGGCTGATGGGTGAGATAAATCCTATCGTCGCTTGTCCATCACGACTAGTCCAATAACGCGCCGGCCCCCCCCCTAATTCTTCTGCCGCCGGAATCAAATCAAACTGCCGCACCAGTTGCTCACGAATCGGACCGATATCGCGATACTGACTGTTTTGCCCTGTACTACCCATGGGCATCGCTTCAATCAAGCGCAAGATGAAACCTTCTTTAAAACAAAATTCGGCCATACGCGGTACTTCATGTTCATTCACACCGCCCATGACCACCATATTCAATTTGATCGGCTTAAAGCCCGCCTGCTTACCTGCCTGCAAGCCTGCCATAATGCTAGCGAAACTATCGCGACCAGTGATGTTTGCCATGCAGGCCTTATCCAAACTATCCAAACTGACATTAATTCGGCGAACGCCTGCCTGATACAAAGCTTGCGCATGCTTATGCAGTTGTGTGGCATTGGTCGATAAAGAAATGTCACGTATCTCAGTATGACTGGCAAGACGCTCAACCAATTGTGGTAAATTTCGCCGCAATAAAGGTTCACCGCCAGTTAATCGCACACGCGCCACACCCAAGCGTCCAAACGCCGCGACCACTCTCTCGATTTCGTCAAATCGCAACCAATTCTCCGGCTCTTCAAACCCATGAAAGCCTTTCGGCATGCAGTAGCTGCAACGCAAATCGCATTTATCTGTGACTGATACGCGCAGATAATTCACTTCTCGCCCAAAGCGGTCCAACAATCGTGGTGCTTGCGTCGTTTGAGTAGTCGCAGGAGATGAGGGATGATTTTTCATGCTGCCATTTTGTGCCAATTAGCGCAGCAATACTATTCGCCGCCAAGCTAGATCATCTAGTTCTTTTGGGGGATAAAACTTGTTCTAGATCAAATTTTATTGTGTTACGAGGCACGAATGATTTTCGGAATTTATCTAGGCTAGCAATTTAATCATTCGACTCTGATACTGCAACAACGAAAGGGATAATGGCTGAGTGAATTTATGTCATAAACACGACATTTGATTGCTCTGATTTTTTTCGCTGAATTCTTTGCAGCAGATCAGAAGCTTGGCGCGTTTTTTCAAGCCGATATTTCAACCACTCGCATCATATGATTGTGGCTTAACATCCAGACTATTTTTTTAACCAGGGTTTACTGTTTTAATCGGTGCAACGCGCGGCAAAACCAAGACAAAACGCGTGCCTTGATTGATTTCACTGTGCACCTGAATGCTTCCACCTAAGATCGAGTGAATGATGTTGTAGCAAATATGCAGACCTAAACCACTGCCACCAGTACCGAGACGGGTCGTGAAAAAAGGTTCAAAAATTCGCTCGATATTTTCTTTCGCGATACCGACACCATTATCCTGGACAATTATTTGTAGATGCTGATCATCCAACGAGCTGCCTTGCAGCAAAATGAGTCCATTACTACGTTCATGCAAGCCGTGTACCATGGCATTGATAATCAAATTATTTAAGACTTGCCCCAAAGACCCAGGATAACTATCGAGTATCAAGCCTGGGTTAATCTCAACTCGGATTTCAATCCCTTCCCGCTTGCTGCGATTCGACAAGGTTAAGGCGACTTCTTGGCAGAAATTACCAAGTTCAAAACTACGTCGTTTATCCGACGTTTGGTCAACCGCTATCTGTTTAAAACTACTCACTAGATTCGCAGCGCTAGTCAAGCTACGCACCATCAAATCAGCTGACTCGATAGCGCTTTGGCTGTAATTTTCTAAATCAGAACGGCGTAGTTGATTTACTTTGACCTTCTGTAAAAAATCCTGACTCAGCTCTTGCATTGTGCTGGCCATCAATAAGCTATTGCCAATGGGCGTATTGAGTTCATGAGCAATACCTGCGACCAGAGCACCAAGCGCTGCTAATTTTTCTTGCTCAACTAACTTTGATTGTGTAATTTTTAGCCGGCGGTACGCTTCCGCATTGTCATAAGCAACGCCAGTATATGCTGCTAGGGTACGCAAAATATTCAGGTCATTCACGCTAAACGCGTTGGCCTCTTTATTCAAAGCGCCAACCACACCCATTACACGTCCACCTAAGAAAATCGGGACATACACACCAGAACGTGAGTCTTCGGTCGGCGTACCATCTTCGAGCCGCACGAAATTTTCTCCAGTGCGCGTTGCCATAATCTGGTCCATCTCCCGACTGCCATGCCCAATCTCGTTAATGATTAGTTCTTGCCCACTCACTACGCAACGAGAAGCTGGTTGTTCTTCGGCATCC
>JAYVHZ010000456.1:0-13233 GCA_043770645.1 Undibacterium sp.
GGGCTCGTAGCCAATGGCTATAAAGTCGGATATAGAAATGCAACCTAGTTCTGTTTTTTATGAAAAGACCTTGGCAACCGGGGAGTGTTCATATAGAAATCTGGGTTAATAGTGACGGTAGTGTAGCATTGCCAACACCATGCACCAATAAACACCGCGTACGATCTTATGATATGTGGTTCAAGTGTGTGGAAACAGGTGAAAAGTCGACTTGTATTGTCGATTTAATGATGATGGAGTGGATGGTAAAAGTGAAGCAGGCCGGTAGGCCGGATTCTGTTACGGCGCTTTACATCGCTGCATCACGCTATGACAATCATTCCTCTAGGCGACGGATTGCTCCGCCGCTCAAGCTTTCTACCCGCACGCTCAGCGAGCCACCTCAACGCGTGCCTATTTGAAATTGCTCCGGGTGGAGGTTACCGCGTTTCACCCTTTGTGGTTTAGCATAGACTTGCGCCCGCTACTCCCCAAAGACTCGTCTCTGTGGCCCTATTCCTCGCCTTATACCTCAGCTTGCGCCTTGGCTTTCAACGTACGGCCGTTAGCCGTCACCCTGCTCTATGGAGTCCGGACCTTCCTCCCGTCACCGTGTGAACACGGCAACCAGCGATTGTCTGGCCTGCTTCGACTGGCATTGTACCAGCTAAGCACTTCCGTCCAGAAAGAAAAAAGGCAAAAGGAGGCTATTGCGCATTTAACATTTTATCTTTCAAGGCGTCATCTGCTGGATTTTTACCAAGCCAAATTTTTAAAACAGCGTTATAGAAAGCTGGATCGTTAATCGTTTCGCCTACTTTTTTTCCATTAAACTGGCACACAATTCCTGTTCCTGGTATCCAATCAAAGGTCAACACATCGCCTTTTTTGAGCACCGGCACCAAGGAAAACATTTGCCCGAAAGTGATCATCGGTTTAATCAACTTACCGCGTTCATCAATGTCCAGATTATTTCTCAGGCCATCCATGAAACGCTGTCCAAGATCATCATTACTAAGTTCGCGCAACATCACCAAAGTCACCCTTTTTGCACCTGGCAGTGCCAAGACTTCGGGCGTTGTGGATTTTGTTTCTGGCAAATAGAGCGCAGCGACATACACTTTGAAAATCACTTTATAACGAACGCCAGCACCATTTAACTTGAGATTTTGGTTGCCGACTTGTGCGGTGTCTTCCAATTTCACACCAGACACTGTGACCGTATCGGCAAACGCAGGTAACGCGGATCCAGTGAAAAACACCAAACTGCACGCGACTCCCAAACGACATAATTTTGAAACGATATTTATACTAGTCTTCATGTTGTCTCCTAACATAGGTCAATAGTCATTACAAAAAAATATTTGAACGACCGTGCTTTTTTATTCCCTTAACGATAGTGTTAAATTCTGTGTCTTGCAAGCGATTCCCTTACTTTTCGAATGATTATCGAAATTAAATTCACGGTCATTGAAAAAAAGTAAAATCGTGCGAACCGAAATGTCGACAGCATTGACGGCTGCCTATGTTGCAATAAAGTCTTGTTAGCAATCATCGCTCAGTCTGATGCCTGCTACGTTAAGCATGTACTGCAAAATGAATAACTTGGATTTAATAAAATGGCATTAACTAAAACTATGCAATCACGCTCAGGTGGTGAAATTCTGATCGATGCGTTAACTATTCATGGTGTCGAACGTATTTTTGGTGTGCCTGGCGAAAGTTATTTACCAGTGCTCGATGCCCTACACGACAGTCGCATCGCATTTACGATTAATCGTCAGGAGGGTGGCGCCGCTTTTATGGCCGAAGCCTACGGTAAACTCACAGGCAAACCCGGCATCTGCTTTGTCACTCGCGGACCCGGCGCTACCAACGCCTCTATCGGCGTGCATACCGCGTTTCAAGACTCAACGCCAATGATCTTATTTATCGGCCAAGTTGGAAGTGATTTTATCGAACGTGAAGCTTTTCAAGAAATTGACTATCGCCGTATGTATGGACCGATGGCCAAATGGGTCACGCAAATCGATCGCACCGACCGCATTCCCGAATACATTGCGCGCGCTTTTCAAGTCGCCACTAGCGGACGACCTGGTCCGGTGGTATTGGCCTTACCCGAAGATTGTTTATACGGACAGACGACCGTTGCCGACACGCGTTCTTATCAAACTGTGCAAGCAAGCCCATCTAACGCCCAACTTGAAGAACTACACGAGCGGCTACGTAAAGCAGAGCGCCCTTTACTATTAGTCGGAGGTGGCGGTTGGAACAAGCAAGCCTGCGAACGATTAGCTGAGTTTGCAACACGTCAGCATTTACCCGTCGCATGCGCATTTCGCTTTCAAGACTTAATCGCCAACACCCATCCGAACTATGTTGGCGACGTTGGCATCGGTATCAATCCTAAGCTTGCACAAAGAATTAAGAAGGCAGATCTGGTAATCGCCATCGGCCCGCGCTTGGGCGAAATGACCACCAGTGGCTACACCTTATTTACCGCGCCTTGTCCAGAACAATCCTTAATTCACATCCACAGTGATGCATTAGAACTAGGGCGGGTCTATCAAGCCGATATGTTCATCAATAGCGGCATGCACGAATTCATGACGATGCTCGCCGCGCTACCGGACATCAAGGCTGAGGGCTGGGCAATTCAGTTAGAACATGCCAAAGCGGAACTACGCAACTGGCAACAAGAACCCGCCATTTTCACGCAAGAAAAAGCCCCACTCAATTTATGGCAAGTAGTACAGGACATTCAATCCGCCTGCCCCACTGACACCATCATCACCAACGGTGCTGGTAACTATGCGACTTGGGCCCATCGTTACTTTTTATATGGTGGCTTTCGTACCCAATTAGCGCCGACTTCAGGTGCGATGGGCTATAGCGTACCAGCAGCCGTTGCCGCCAAAGTTGTCGATCCTGATCGCACCGTGATCGCCTTCGCCGGCGATGGTGAATTTATGATGAATGGACAAGAGTTGGCAACAGCCGTGCAGTATCGCGCTGGCGTCATCATCATCGTTTTTAACAATGCAATGTTCGGCACCATACGTATGCACCAAGAGCGCGAATACCCAGGACGCATCTCTGGCACACAATTACACAATCCAGATTTCGCCGCCCTCGCCCGAGCTTACGGCGCACATGGCGAGGTGGTTGAACGCACCGAAGATTTTTGTGCCGCCTTACAGCGCGCACTGACACATACACGAGAACAGCATTTGCCAGCTTTGATCGAATTACGCTATGACGGTAATTTGATTACACCCGGTGCGAGTTTAGAAAAGATACGACAAACGGCAATCGACGCAGGCAAATGAAGTTTGATCTTGATTAAGGTCTTGGTTTCCAAGATATCGCTTAGCAAGAATTTTTCGACTTATACTGAAAGAATCAGCTATACGTCTTAACACGCAAACCCATTCATCATCAGGAAACGACAATGAAAATCTCCTTCCATGGCGCAGACAAAGATGTAACAGGTTCATGTCACTTGATCGAATGTGCGGGCAAAAAAATTCTGATTGATTGCGGTCTGTTTCAAGGTGGGCGAGACTTATCAGAAGAAAATGCCGAGGACTTTGGCTTTGATGCCGCGAGCATCGATTTCGTACTATTGACGCATGCCCACCTCGATCATTGCGGTCGCCTGCCACTCTTGGTCAAACGTGGTTTTCATGGTGAGATCATCACCACGGCCGCCAGTAAAGATTTAGCCCGTTTAGTCTTGTTAGACTCCGCACATTTACAAGAAGCCGATGCAAAATCGCAGCAACATCGACAACAGCGCCATAGAAGACATAGTCGAGAACACATCCATCCCGAAGAAGCCCTGTACACGATTTACGACGCCACGCGTTGCTTCGATTTTTTTGGACGTGTCGCGCATTATGAACAAGCGATCAAAGTCGCACCGGGCATCACTGCCACGTTTTACGATGCAGGACATATCTTGGGCTCCGCCAGCATTGCCATCGATTTGAAAGAACGTAGCAAAACCTGCCGCATCATTTTCTCAGGGGATCTTGGTAGCGATGGTCGTAAGATCCTGCGCGATGCAGTCGCGCCACCACCAGCCGATATTGTGGTCATGGAAACGACTTATGGCGATCGTTTACATCGCTCACTCAAAGAGTCCGTCAAAGAATTTTATCTGGCGATTAGCGATACGTTTAAGCACGGTGGCAACGTCATCATTCCGACCTTTGCACTCGAACGTTCACAAGAGATATTATGGTATCTACGCGAAGGTGTAGAAAAAGGTTTGCTACCAGCAGCGATGCATGTCTTCTTGGATTCACCGATGGCGATCTCAGCGACCGAGATTTTCCGTCATCATCCTGAGTGCTACGATGAAGAAGCCTCCAAACTCTTCCAACAAAAACGCGATCCATTTCAACTAAATAATTTACACATCACCCGCGATGCCGCAGACAGCATGGCGATCAATCGCATTACTAGCGGTGCAGTTATTTTGGCAGGATCAGGCATGTGCACTGGCGGTCGCGTCAGACATCATTTGAAACATCATTTATGGCGAAAAAATGCCAGCGTCGTGTTTGTCGGTTTTGCCGCCCAAGGCACGCTAGCAAGACAAATCATCGACGGTGCCAAAAGCATCCGACTATTTGGCGAAGAGATCGATGTCAACGCCAACATTTACACCATCAATGGATTTTCAGCGCACGCAGACCAAGCAGAGTTACTAACTTGGCAGAAAAAGACGGCAGCGCAACACACCGTCTTGGTACATGGGGAAGAAGAAGTGATGCAGAGTTTTGCCAAACGCCTGAAAAACACAGCGGTCTTGATTCCCGAGAAGGGTCAATGTTTTTCTTTGCCAGACCTAACACCATCATAAATTACATGAGCCCTCGCTAGCGACACTATACTAACTAGCTCATAAGCTTGGCCACATGTATCGGCGTCTATCTGGCGGTCAAATCAGCAACTATCTGTGCCGCAATTTGTTGGCTGGCACTCGTTAAATTGGTATCGATGAAATCATTGCCCTCATCGAGCCAGATCGACAAGCTACCGGGTGGTCCAATGTAAGAATACATTTTTTTTGTGGACGCTTCTACCTGCGACGCGTTCTTTGGTCGAACATCAACTTCAACTCGAATGACTATACTGATTTGCTCATCACGTGTTGAATTGAGTTGCAACTCCTGCAAAGCAATATTCACCACGACCACCGATTGATTCGAATTAATAGTCCAATACTTCTTTGCACGCTCGGTCACATTCGATTGCAACTCCTCGAGCATGCCGTGCTTTTTTTGAACACGTAACAATCGTTCACGTAGCAATCCGATTTTTTCAGTCGATAGCGCCCCTGTTAGCCCGATCACCGCTCCAGTCGCCGTTCCCGTGATTCCACCCATAAGCGCACCGACAGGAACACACAATATAGCCAAAGGCCCACAGGTGAGTCCCCACAAACCTCCTGCCAACACTCCGGATTTGGCGCCAGTATTCAGATTGCTATTAAAGCTCTCGTTGTGAACATCGATAGCTTCGTTCTTTGGTGGGTGACTCAGCATGACGATATCAATGGCATCACCTTGTCGAATTGTTGGCAGAGTCGGAGCGCTCGAGCAGCCGCTTAACAACAAAATGAGCGCGATTGACTTGGCTAGTTTTTCTCGCATAACGTCTTCCTATAATCAAAATTAAAAAAAGAATTCAAATTTTCTGGCTAATATCAGCTCCACATAGCCTCTAAAAAGTCAGGCTAGGCGCTAGAACAATCTTAGTTCGCTGTATATATGCCTCATATGTATGGGAATGAATTTTTCTCACAACAACGCATCACGACGAAGATTAAATTTTTAAAGGCATTCCTAATTGATTAACGCCTAAATTTTAGGCAACATCATTACGTCATTGCCACAATTATCTAAAAGAATAAGCCCAGCATTATCAAGCCGCTTGCTAATTTCCTCTTAGCTGACATACAGTAGGAACTTACCTTAATTCCGCTAGCCGATCAGCACTATGACCCATAAAGCTGAAACACACAATTCTTCCGATAATCCATTGCCACCTCCGACCACCAATCGACTACCCAAGAGCATTTGGGTACTTGGCATGGTCAGTATGTTGATGGATATTTCTTCCGAAATGATACACAGCCTATTGCCATTATTTATGGTCAGTAGTTTGGGACTCAGTGTATTTATGGTGGGCTTAATTGATGGCATCGCCGAGTCGACCACCTTGATTGTGAAGGTGTTTTCTGGGGCGCTCAGTGACAAGCTGGGCAAGCGTAAAACGCTGGCCGTCATCGGTTATGGTATGAGTGCATTTACCAAGCCACTGTTCGCCATCACGCAGGGCATGGGATTATTAATCACAGCCAGGTTGATGGATAGAATCGGCAAAGGAATACGTGGTGCACCGCGTGATGCTTTGATCACGGATATCACACCAGCGCATATGCGCGGTGCCGCGTTTGGTTTGCGCCAATCCTTAGATACCGTTGGGGCATTTGTTGGTCCACTACTCGCGACTGGCTTAATGCTGTTATGGGCAAACGATTTTCGGAGTATTTTTTGGTTGGCGGTGATACCTGGCGTCGCTGCCATGGCCTTGTTATTTTTTGGTGTACAGGAACCGAATACCAACATCAGCAAGCGTCCAAAAAATCCGATTAGCAAAGCCAATTTGAAACGTTTAGGCTCATCCTACTGGTGGGTGGTTAGTTTGGGTGGCATTTTTACCTTAGCGCGCTTTAGTGAAGCATTTTTATTATTGCGAGCGCAGCAATTACAAATCCCATTGGCTTTAGTCCCTTTGGTGATGGTGGCGATGAATATGGTGTATGCCGCCAGCGCCTATCCTTTTGGAAAATTATCCGATCGCGTGGCGCCTGCCAAATTATTGGGATTTGGCTTATTGGTTTTGATACTAGCCGACCTCTGTTTGGCACTTAGCACTAGCTGGACTGGCTTACTCGCGGGTGTCGTATTGTGGGGCATCCACATGGGAATGACGCAAGGTTTATTGTCGGCGATGATTGCCGGCTGCGCACCCGGTGATTTGCGTGGCACGGCATTTGGCTTTTTTAATTTGGTGAGCGGTGTTGCGCTCTTGCTTGCTAGTGTGATCGCGGGATTATTGTGGGAAGGTCTGGGAGCGTCTTTCACTTTTTATGTCGGTGCGATTTTTGCCGCATTGACTTTACTTGGACTGCTTTTCTTTTCGCATCGATTTCCAGCCAATAATGCAAGCAATGTGTGAATAGTAAAAATTCACTGTGAGCGATAGTAGCAGGGTAAAATTTGCCATTTTCAATCTTGGCAAGTTCCATCAACATCGGAGTCATCATGTTTTCAAAAAAAGTTTTTCAGATCCTCACTACCAGCATTTTATGCAGCGCATCTGCGCTGGCGACCGCAGGCACTGACTTTACCCAATTAAAAACCTTAACTCAGTCAGAGTTCGGGCGTCTCGCCACTGATTTCACTTCCGCCGCCAGTTACAAAGGCATCACGCCGGCGGCTGCAACAGGGATCACGGGTTTTGATATCGGTGCTGAATTGAGCTTCACACAATTAGCGAATAAATCCGTTTGGAAAAAAGCAGGTGCTGATGTATCGACATTAATAGTACCGAGATTGCATGTACATAAGGGCCTTCCATTCAATATCGATATCGGCGCTTCTTTAAGTGCGGTACCAGATTCGAATATCAAATTGATGGGTTTAGAAGCACGTTATTCGCTATTGGAAGGCAATGTCGCATTGCCAGCAATCGCGATTCGTGGTGCTTATTCCAAACTATCTGGTGTCAGCCAACTCGGATTTGATAGCACCAGTGTTGAAGTGTTGATGTCGAAAGGTTTTGTGATGTTCACGCCGTACATTGGCGCTGGTCGGGTCTGGGGTAACGTGACGCCGAATGTCAATGGTTTGCGTAAAGTATCGCCCACCGCGAATAAATTATTCGCTGGACTGAACGCCAATTTTGGTTTGATGAATCTGGCAGCAGAAGTGGATCGCACTGGCGATAATGACACTGTCAGCGTGAAACTCGGTTTCCATTGGTAAGCGGCACCAATCGCCACTAGTCCAACAGACACACTCTGATGACATCCGACTTTTCGTTTTATTTGCTAGGCGAGCGGACTGCGGTCATGCAGTCCAACTCTGTGCAGATCGATCTGGATTGCCAACGTCTCATTTGGCGTATCGCACAGATACTCAAAGACGCAGGCTGCTGCATCGACATCGTTCCCGGCATGAACAATTTAAGCGCAATCGTCGATCCGCAACGGCAAAGCGCTGCCGCCATGCTGGATGTCTTGCGAGATCTTGCAGAACATACCCAAGCACTAGCGTTTCAATCGCGAGAAATACAAATTCCTGTCAGGTATGGCGGTGAGTATGGCCCGGATTTAGACTACGTGGCGCAGCACTGCCAACTCAGTCCAGCAGAAGTCATTGCCGAACACAGCAAGGCAAACTATCTGGTGTATTTTCTGGGCTTTCAACCTGGCTTTGCTTATATGGGTGGCTTAGCAACGCAACTTCACACCCCGCGCCGTGCCGAACCGCGCTTACAAATTGCGGCTGGCTCGGTCGGTATCGGTGGCAGTCAAACCGGTATTTACCCAGCTGCCAGTCCAGGTGGCTGGCAAATCATTGGGCGTACCAGTTTGCGTTTGTTCGATCCGCAACAAGCGCAACCGAGCTTATTGCAGCCAGGTGATATCGTACGTTTTGTGGTGGAGCACTAACATGCATGAACCAGCGCCATCAATCGATTCAGATTGCATAAGCATCATCAAAGCAGGCATACAAAGTACCGTACAAGATCTTGGCCGCTCTGGTTTGCGTCACTTAGGCATTAGTCAAGCGGGCGCCTTAGATGCCATGTCTCTCATCCTCGCCAATAAATTAGTCGGCAATCCTGAACATCTGGCTGGCTTGGAAATCGTAATCGGCCCAGTAGAAATCCAATTCCATCGCGATAGTTGGTTCGCCCTATGTGGCGCTAACTTTGGTGCCACCCTTGAGGGCAAAACCATCGCGAAAGCTTGGCGTCATTTTGCCCGCGCTGGACAGCATTTAGTGTTACGTGGTGCTCAAAAAGAGGCGCGAGTTTATTTTGCAATTGATGGCGGGATCGCCGTCGACCCAGTCTTAGGCGCACGCGCTACAGATATTCAAGCGGGCTTCGGTGGACATGCAGGCCGTGCCTTGCGCAAGGGTGATATCTTGCCCGTCGGTCAGGCACAAAATTTTACTCGTTCAGTCGGTGTACAACAAAGAGTCTGGACGCCAGAAGTTCGTGCGATTCGCGGTCCGGAATTTATGCAGTTTGATGCCTGCGCTCGTAAGAAATTTTGGCAAGAAGCTTGGCAGGTCAGCAGTCAAAGTAATCGCATGGGATTTCGACTGCATGGCGACAGTCTGCATCGCAGCGAACCAAGCGACTTGCTATCGCATGCGGTCTTGCCCGGTGTGGTGCAGGTGCCTGCCAACGGACAGCCCATCGTCTTGCTGGCCGATTGCCAAACCACAGGCGGCTATCCACGCATCGCGACTGTCATCGAAGCCGATCTATGGAAAATCGCACAAACCCCGATCGGGCAACATTTTTGCTTCTTAGAAGTGGATATCGACACGGCGCTGGACGCGCAAAAAAAATGGCGCAGAGAGCTAGCTAGAATCAATAGCGTTGATGAAAAACGAGGTGTCACTCATGCCTGATGCAGCACCACAACATCCCCAGCGACAACGCCTCATTGATCTCAATGCTGATCTGGGGGAAGGTGGCGCCCATGATGAGGCAATCCTAGCCATCGTCAGTTCAGCCAATATCGCTTGTGGTGGTCATACGGGTGATGCGCAAAGTATGCGGACAGCGGTTCGTTTAGCGCAAGCGAATGGCGTGGCGATTGGCGCCCACCCTAGCTTTGTTGACCGCGACAATTTTGGTAGAACAGCCCAACATCCACCCTTAGATGTATTGTTCACGCAGTTGTGCGAACAGGTCGATCAGCTCAGCCAAATTGCCACCCAAGAAGGCGGCGTTTTGCAGCACCTCAAGCCGCACGGTGCTTTATATAATCAAGCAGCAAACGACGCTGCTCTCGGTGATGTCCTGATTCGTGTAATTCAACATTGCAATCCACAACTACGCTTAGTGGCATTAGCCGGAAGCAAGCTGGTCAAACAAGCACAGGCAGCTAATCTTCGCGTCATCCAAGAAGCCTTTGCAGATAGACGCTACAACCAAGATGGCAGTTTGCGTGCCCGTACTTTTGCTGATGCTTGCATCGATGAAGCGGCAGAAGCCGTGCAACAAACGCTTAGCATCGTAGAGCAAGGCCAATTGCGTAGTGTTGACGGTAATTGGATTCGTCTTCATGCTGATAGCTTATGTGTGCATGGAGATGGGACACACGCTTTGCATTTATTGGAAGCGATACGCAACACATTAGTCGCGCATGGCTTTGTCATCGCAGCGCACTGATCCACAAAAAACCGTAGAAGAAAAAAACCACAAACAAAAATACAGGAGACTCAGAATATGGATGCTAATTTATGGCTGCCCTTAGTCGGCATTCCCATTATCGTCGCAGGTTTTGCCTTGCGCTTTAATCCTTTGATGGTGGTGGTCGCAGCGGGATTGGTCACTGGCTTAGCGGTCGGTATGAATCTTGACGTGTTACTCGAAACCTTTGGCGAAAAATTTATGAATAGCCGCCAGATCGCCAGCATTATCTTGATTCTTCCTATCATCGCCCTGCTTGAAAAATATGGTTTGAAAGAACGTGCGCAAAGTTGGGTCGCAGGCATACGCAGCGCCACGACTGGACGTATCTTGATGCTGTATTTTGTGTTGCGCCAATTCACTTGTTCACTCGGTCTAATCAGCTTAGGTGGTCAGGCACAAACCGTACGTCCACTCTTGTTCCCGATGGCGGAAGGCGCCGCATTATCCAAATACGGCGAGTTACCAGAGGCCTTACGCGATAAGATCGCCGCACACTCTGCTGCTTGCGACAACGTTGCGCTATTCTTTGGTGAGGATATTTTTATCGCCTTTGGTGCGGTGCTTTTGATGACTGGATTTCTCAAAGAAAATGGCATCACCGATGTCGAGCCTTTGATGATAGGACTGTGGGCGATTCCCACCGCGATTTGTGCCCTCATTATTCACTTAATTCGCCTCTCCTGGCTAGATGCGCAGATTGCGCGTGAAGTAGAACAGTGGCAGCAAGGCGGTGCAGTATGAACGCCGTCAACAGTTTATTTAGTATCGAGGTTGTGTTTTATCTCATCGGCATCATCGTGATGGCGATTGCCTGGATGAGTGTGCGCGACGCCAGCAATCCCAAGCGTTATACCACTGGCCTATTTTGGTTTTTGTTCGGGATCGGTTTTCTGTTCGGTGATTTGATGATCGCCACGCTGGGCAAACCTCTTAGTTACAAAATCCTAGGCGCGATCGTCATGCTGCTAGCGCTGATTGCGGGTGCCAATTTACTCGGCAGCGGGCAACATCCACAGCAAGTCGCTTGGGATAAAGCCGCACTCGCTGCCAAGCTAAAAAATAAATTATTTTTACCCGCCATCGCGATTCCCATCATCACCGTGATCTTAACTGTAGCTGGCAAAGACTTGCAGATCGGCGATTATTTTTTACTCGATCAAAAAAATCTCACACTCGCTTGTTTGACGGTCGCCTGCTTACTCAGCATTGCTTATGCCTGCAAAATGACAGGTGGCTCGCCCCTCGTCGCGGTAAAAGAATCACGTCGCCTGTTTGATGCGATCGGATGGGCTTTGATTTTACCGATGATGTTGGCAATGTTAGGCGGTGTCTTCGTTGCCGCCAAAACTGGCCAATCCATACAAACGCTGGTCACGATGTTAGTTGACCCCAGCAGCAAGCTAGTCTTGGTGGTGATTTACTGCGTCGGTATGGCCTTGTTCACGATGATCATGGGAAATGCCTTTGCCGCCTTCCCGGTAATGGCAGCGGGTATTGCCTTACCATTTCTCATTTTGCAGCACCATGCTAGCCCTGCACCGCTAGTTGCGATTGGGATGCTATCCGGTTACTGTGGGACCTTGATGACACCGATGGCAGCGAACTTCAATATCATCCCTGCGGCACTACTGGAATTAAAAGATAAATACTTGGTTATCAAATATCAAGTCCCAACCGCGCTCGCAGTGCTAGTCTGCAACATTGTCTTAATGTACTTCCTCATTTGAATTGCCCCGTATGCAAACTATTTTACTCACAGGTTTCACACCATTTGATCATGAAACGATGAATCCTTCCTGGGAAGTCGTGCGGCGTCTTGATGGCAAGCAGATTCAAGGAACATACCAAATCGTGGTTACCCAATTAGCCTGTGAATTTGGGTTGGCAATTCGTCAATTGCATGAGCACTTAGATCGGCATCAACCAGGTTTGGTTGTCTGTGTTGGGCAAGCAGGTGGGCGAGCTGAAATCAGTATCGAAAGGGTTGCGATCAACATAGATGATGCCAGAATTCCTGATAACAGCGGAGCGCAACCGATCGATAGCGCGATTGTCGAGGGCGGTCCAGCCGCTTATTTTTCTAGTTTGCCGCTTAAAGCGATTGTCAAAAATTTACGTGACGAGGGTATTCCGGCGAATGTCTCTCAAAGTGCCGGCACTTATGTTTGTAACCATGTTTTTTACGGTTTGATGCATTATGCCAACACTCATACACATATAAAGCGTGCTGGCTTTGTACATATTCCCTATTTGCCCGAACAAGCGTGTTTGCATGCAAACGCTGCCAGTATGTCCTTAGAAATCATGGAAAAAGCCCTGCTTCTCCTCTTAGAGACTTGCCTGCTGCAAGCTGACGATATTAGCCTGAGTGTTGGTACGATTTGTTAATCACCACATTTTCTAAATTTCCCAAGCAGAAATATTTCCATAGTGAAGTTTTTTTAATGCTAGAAGGGCAAAATATTGTTTAGAATCATTAACAGATTAAAACCATCGTCATAAAACTTGTGCTTTTTATTTCGCTTTGCAGATGTAACGCAAGCAAATGTTCGGTTCACAACATTCGTCGAATTGGGGAGCTGACAAGCGCATGATCCTCAATTCTTTATCCATGCTACTGCGGAGTTTTCAATGTGGTCTTCGTTGAATAAACCAAGAATTCTAGTCGTTGAGTGCGACGAATTAGTAGCCATCTTCGTACAACTAAAACTGGAACTATTTGGTTGTCAAACCGTA
>JAYVHZ010000457.1:0-8873 GCA_043770645.1 Undibacterium sp.
AATGACGACAACCTTCTTCCTAGGCTATATTCGTAGTAGCTTATTTCAGCGCGATAAGGGCGGTGTGTTTAGTGAATTTAAAGATACTGGAACAACGCCAAGGTTTAAATCTCGTTTATCCACCAGTTGGGAAAACGGCGCTTTGACAACGTTTGGTTCCATGAATTACGTCAGCGGTTATGCGTTACCGAGAATTAATACATTAACGGGTGTGCGTGATACATGTAATCCAGCTATTGCCAATGACGCGGAATATTCACGTGAAGTTGGTGGCGACTGCCGCGTTTCTTCGTGGATTACCTTAGATGCAGGCGTAACATATCGTGGCTTTAAGGATATTAGTTTAACGGCGACGATACGTAATGTTCTCAATCGCGTCGCTCCGTATGATCCGAATTACACTTACTACAATACGACATTGCACAATGGGACAGGCCGTAACTTCTCCTTGAATGCTCGTTATACGTTTAAGTAAAATGCGGTAATTTGAACCCTGATGCTGGTTGAAGAAAAGCCCTAAACGACTAAGTTTAGGGCTTTTTTACTATCACGGCTTATTTGGCGATAGTGTGCAACTTAGTCATCGCATCAGAAAATTCGCCTTTGATCAGCATAGGAATAATCTCCAAGCCACGAGCAATCGATTCATCAATCAATGGCTGTTCTTCTTTACGTGGCCTGTGTAAAACGAAGTCAGCCACACCCTGTTGTAAATTCAAAGTACGCGGATGACCGATGCCTATGCGCATGCGCCAGTAGTCTTGCGTGCCAAGTGCTGCGGTGATGTCTTTGAGACCGTTGTGCCCTCCAGATGATCCACCTTTTTTTAGCTTGGCCAGGCCGGGTGCGATATCGAGTTCATCGTGCACGACCAGTACTTGTTCTGGTGTGATTTTATAAAAACGGCAGATCGCACCGACTGATTGCCCAGAGCGATTCATAAAAGTTTGCGGTTGTAACAGCCAGACTTCTTCACTCGCAATGCGAGTCTTCGCGACTAGGGCATTGAAGTTTTTATCGCGTTGCAGGCTGCTGCCAGCGAGTTGATCGACTAGCCAGAAACCCGCATTGTGGCGGGTTTGCTCATATTCAGGGCCTGGGTTGCCTAGGCCTACGATTAGTTTGATGCTCATAATAATTTAAAAATTTTTAGATCAAAAGCTTTGTCGCAGAGGCGCAGAGAGCGCAGAGTTTTTCTAGGAAATTTTCCCCGCGTACTCCGCGCCTCTGCGGCGAGAGTTTGTTTTCTTTCTATGTCGATGTGTCCGTTTTTGTGTGGCTCCTGCGTAGGCAGTTTTTGTAGGGCGGGTGAAACCCGCGCTGCTCAGTCGCCAAATGGTCTGGCGGCGCGGGTTTCACCCGCCCTACCACAGCGATCACTTCTTCTTCAACAAAGGCAATAATAATGCCCAGTCACACTATGCTCGTTAGCTGCCACATCTTCCGGCGTGCCACTAGCAATAATTCGTCCACCGCCAGCACCGCCTTCAGGACCCATATCAACAATCCAGTCTGCCGTTTTAATCACGTCTAGGTTGTGTTCAATGATGACGACAGTGTTCCCCTGATCGCGCAGACGGTGTATCACTTTTAACAGCAAAGCGATATCGTGGAAATGCAAACCGGTTGTCGGCTCATCCAAAATATAAAGGGTGCGACCCGTGTCGCGCTTCGACAATTCCAAAGATAACTTCACGCGTTGTGCTTCACCGCCAGAAAGGGTCGTCGCACTTTGACCGAGGCGAATATAGCCGAGTCCCACATCCAAGAGGGTTTGCAATTTACGTGCAATCAAAGGCACAGGTTTGAAGAACTCATGCGCGTCTTCAACTGTCATCGCCAGAATTTCGTTGATGTTCTTGCCCTTGTATTGCACTTCTAAAGTTTCGCGGTTGTAGCGTTTACCATGGCACACATCACAAGGCACGTAAACGTCAGGCAAGAAGTGCATTTCAACCTTAATCACGCCATCGCCTTGGCAAGCTTCGCAGCGTCCGCCTTTGACGTTGAAAGAAAAACGTCCGGCGCTGTAGCCGCGTTCTTTGGCAACCGGCACCGTCGCAAACAAGTCGCGGATGGGTGTGAATAGGCCAGTATAAGTCGCAGGATTCGAGCGCGGCGTACGGCCAATTGGCGCTTGATCGACGGCGATGACTTTGTCAAAATGTTCTAATCCGCTGATGCTTTCAAATGCCGCTGGTTCAGTTTGTGAGCCATATAGATGACGTGAGGCGGCGAGATATAAAGTGTCGTTGACTAAAGTCGACTTACCTGAGCCGGACACACCGGTTACACAAGTCAATAAACCGACTGGCAATTTCATCGTGACTTTTTTCAAGTTGTTACCAGTCGCGCCAGAGATCACAAATTGTTTTTCCGGACTAAAGGCTGCGCGTTTTTTCGGTACTTCAATTTCCAAAGCGCCGGATAAATATTGGGCAGTCAAGGAACGCTTGCTTTGCATGATATCGTCGAGCGAACCTTGCGCAATGATCTCACCGCCATGCACGCCAGCACCGAGGCCCATGTCCACGATAAAGTCGGCGCAACGAATGGCGTCTTCATCGTGCTCTACGACTAAAACGCTATTGCCGATATCACGCAAATGTTTGAGCGTACCGATTAAGCGGTCATTGTCGCGTTGATGTAAGCCGATAGACGGTTCATCCAAAACGTACATCACACCTGTTAAGCCTGAGCCGATTTGTGAGGCGAGGCGAATTCGCTGTGCTTCGCCGCCCGACAAAGTATCGGCGCTGCGATCTAGCGACAAATAGTCGAGACCAACATTGTTCAAGAATGTCAGACGTGAGCTGATTTCTTTAATGATGCGATCGGCGATGTCGCGTTTCGATCCGGTTAATTTTAACTTAGCAAAAAAATCCATACCTTCACGTAAAGGCATTGCACTGATTTCATAAATCGCGCGCTCTTGTTTGCCCATACCGACTTTGACAAAACGGGCTTCGACGCGCAAACGGGCGCCCTGGCATGATGGGCATTCTTTCTCATTGATGAACTTCGCCAGCTCTTCTTTTACCGCCATTGAATCGGTTTCGCGGTAACGTCTTTGCAGATTGGTTACCACACCTTCAAACGTATGTTCCTTGACGACAGTGCGACCTTTTTCATTGATGTAGGTGAACGGTATACTTTGCTTACCTGATCCATACAAGACTACTTGTTGTGCGGCTTCCGGTAACTGTTCAAATGGTACATCCAGATCAAAATCATAGAAGGCCGCCAGGTTTGACAGCATCTGGAAATAAAATTGATTACGTCTATCCCAGCCCTTAACTGCGCCGCTGGCCAATGATAAATTTGGGAAGGCGACGATGCGTTTAGGATCAAAGAATTCGATATGACCCAGACCATCGCATTCAGGGCAAGCGCCCATAGGATTATTGAAAGAGAATAAACGCGGTTCCAATTCTTGCAAGCTATAGCCACAGGTCGGGCAGGCAAATTTATTCGAAAATAATTGCTCGTGGCCGCTATCCATATCAACGACCAAGGCACGTCCTTCGGCAATACGTAAACAGGTTTCAAACGTTTCCGCGAGACGTTGCTTAATTTCGGCTTTGACTTTGACGCGATCAACCACGACATCAATGGTGTGCTTTTCGGTTTTTTTGAGTTTCGGCAAATCATCGACGTCATAAATCTTCGCAGCATGCGTGCCGCTTTGTACGCGGAAACGTACAAAGCCCTGTGCCTGCATTGCTTCGAATAAATCGACGTGCTCGCCTTTGCGATTCGACACCACTGGAGCCAAAATCATCAGCTTGCTGTCTTCTGGCATGGCTAACACGGCATCGACCATTTGCGAAACCGATTGTGCTGCTAAAGGATTTTCTGGATGGTCTGGGCAATACGGTGTACCGACACGTGCGTAAAGCAAACGCAAGTAGTCATGAATTTCGGTGACGGTGCCGACGGTCGAGCGTGGATTGTGAGAAGTCGCTTTTTGCTCGATAGAAATCGCCGGCGACAAGCCTTCGATCAAATCCACATCCGGCTTTTCCATCAATTGCAAAAACTGGCGGGCATACGCAGATAAAGATTCTACATAGCGACGCTGGCCTTCTGCATACAAAGTATCAAACGCCAGAGAAGATTTGCCCGAGCCTGATAAGCCGGTGATGACGACCAGCTTATTGCGTGGTAGATCAATGCTGATATTTTTCAGATTATGCGTACGTGCACCACGAACCCGGATCGCATCCTTTTTGGGGAGCGGCATGTCCACGAGATCGAATTCGATTTCTGCGGGCGCGGACTTCAGGGATTTCTTAGTTTTGCTAGTGGTCATGAAACAATTCCTGCAGGATTCCTGCTGATTGAAAAGATATAAGTGTAATAAAAAGAAGAGTAATTATTCAATTGGCGACGCGGATTGTTTTGTCGAAGACAGGATTTAATCTCTATCAAAGGCACAAACGCAATTCGGGGTCGTATTTTGAAATGAAAAGCGAGCAACCTGATACTATAACGGGTTTTCAAAAATAAGCGCGTGTGTCGAATCAAATTGTCCCGAGAATCATGGTCAGGGATGCAGACACTCGATTATTGCTTGAATTTGGCTGGTTTTTTTTGCTGTATTTGTCTTATGAATAGCGCAACACCTATGAGCACACAACCGCTCTCATCAACATTGTCCTCTAATAAAATGTCGTCGTCCGAAATCCGCGCTGGTGCATCCTTGGCGTCGATTTTTGCTTTGCGCATGTTTGGACTGTTTCTAATTTTGCCTATCTTCGCGATTCATGCCAAAACTTTGCCTGACGGCGACAATGCCGCGCTGGTCGGAATGGCGATGGGGATCTATGGTTTGACCCAAGCCTGCCTGCAGATTTTATTCGGTATGGCATCCGATAAATATGGACGCAAGCCTGTGATTATTGTGGGACTGATTTTGTTTGCTGTTGGCGCTGTGATTGCTGCGATGTCGACTACCGTGATGGGAATTCTGATAGGTCGCGCAGTGCAGGGTGCTGGCGCGATTTCCGCCGCGATTACTGCTTTACTCGCTGACACGACACGAGAAGAACATCGTACCAAGGCGATGGCGATGGTCGGTGGTTCTATCGGTATCAGCTTTGCCTTGTCGCTGGTGTTAGCTCCAGTTTTGTATCAACGCATAGGCATGGACGGTATTTTTATTCTGACCGCGATCATGGCGATTGCCGCGATAGGCGTGGTGACTTGGATTACGCCAGATGCGCCGTCATTACCGATGGTGAAAGTGCCATTAATTGAGGTATTAAAAAATCCTGAATTGATGCGTATGAATTTAGGCGTGTTTGTATTGCATCTAAGCCAAGTTGCCATGTTTGTCGTCGTGCCATCGGCCTTGGTGCAATACGCACACTTGCCGCTCGATCAGCATTGGGAAGTCTATTTGCCAGTCGTATTCGGTTCCTTCTTCCTCATGTTGTTAGCAATTATGCGCGGCGAGCGCAGTGGCAAAATGAAGCAGATATTTGTATGGTCGATTGCCTTACTGATGTTGGTGCAATTGGGTTTTTGGGGTTTCCTCGAAAACGCGACGATGTTGATCGCGATGCTATTTGCTTTCTTTCTTGCGTTCAATATTTTGGAAGCCAGTCAGCCTTCTTTAGTTTCCAGACTAGCACCACCTTCGGCCAAAGGCGCGGCACTTGGTGTCTACAATACTTTGCAAGCCTTAGGTTTAGCCTGTGGCGGTTTCGTCGGTGGTTGGATGAAACAAAATGTGAGTGCCAGTTCGGTATTTATATTCACAGCGATTTTGTCCCTAATCTGGCTTATAATCGCAAGCCGGATGCCAGAATTGCCTAAGCGCGCCAGCAAACCGGATTCTGCAAATTCTGGCGACATCGCCAACGCGGTTTAGCAAGCAATTTCAGAAACGCAGTAAGCAAATTTGTCCTCCTGAATGGAAAGCATTTTTGATCTATTGAAACATGTGAGTTACGTTGATAAATTAGCGATAAAGGTAGCAATTCAATTATAGAGTGGCAGCGCAAGGCATCAAAACGTAGCAATACACTAGTATTGCGAGGCTTTGTAACGCAGCGATGGCCTCTAGAATTGGATTGAGATGTTATCGCATTGAGTGTAGGAGACTAATAAATGGCATCACTAAATAAAGTTCTGATTATTGGCAATCTGGGACGTGATCCAGAAACACGCTACATGCCAAGTGGCGATGCAATGACCACCATTGCAGTAGCGACCACAGAATCGTGGAAAGATAAACAAACCGGTGAAAAGAAAGAAGCGACCGAATGGCATCGCGTCACTTTCTTTGGTAAGTTGGCAGAGATCGCTGGTCAGTACCTGAAAAAAGGTTCTCAGGTTTATATCGAAGGCAGCTTGCGTACACGTAAGTACACCGACAAAGATGGCGTAGAAAAATACGCAACCGACATTCGTGCCGACGAAATGAAAATGCTAGGCAGTCGTCAAGGTATGGGCGGCGGTGGCGGTGCACCAATGGATGATGATGGCTACGGCGGCGGTGCTCCAGCACAGCGCCCACAGCAACAGCAAGCCTATAGCGCGCCGGTGCAGCAACCACGTCAAGCACCACAACAGCGTCCAGCACCGAATTTCTCGGATATGGATGATGATATTCCGTTCTAGAGTGTACCTACGAATGGAAGTGTAGCGTTTGATGCATAATGCCTTGATTTATCAGGGCATTTTTTATTTGTATTGAATATAGTTGTGGCACTTGCTCAGTGTCTTGAAATAAAAATAGCCAACTACTCAACAGACTATTTGTAACGAATGGCGGAGATAAAAATTTATCTTTGTGTCTGAAAATACTTGACCGCTAAAGTCTCCAAGGGAAACAGACCGAGTTGTTTTTCCTTATGGATTCATGCGGACTATTTGTGATGCAATTACTCAGGTCTATCCAACTTAGTCGACAATAAAATCGTCGAAAACGTATCCACCACGCCCTTTATCAGCCGGATCTTATCAATTACTGCATCAAGCTCGTGCGTTGATTCTGTCGATAACATCGCACACAAATCGTAGCGACCGCTGACCGTATAGAGCTTGATGATTTCATGTCGCTTGGTGAGTGCGCGCATGATTTCTGGCTCGTGTTGTGACTCTATCGAAATCAAGACCATCGCCCGTATGCTGGGACGGCTGCGGCTGATGGAAATATCAACGGTGTAGCCGCTGATGATGCCGCGATCTTCTAATGACTTTAAGCGTAACTGGGCGGTGCTGCGGGCGCAGCCAAGGGCTTTTGCCATCGCAACGATTGGGAGTCGGGCGTTGACTTTGAGCAGGTCAATGATTTGCTGGTCTAGTGGATCTAATGGTTGTGACATCGCTATTTTTGCTGGATTTCAGGCACTTTGTTTGATTGTCATACATTATGACTGATTTTTGACTGATGTTTAAGTCATTTTGTGCGTTTGTGGCGGCACAACTCCTCTTTACACTATCTCCCTGTCGCCCACATGGGTATCGATCACATTCTGCTGGTATTCCTTATATAAAGAGAGAGACATCATGGACCAAAAAGTCGAGTTTAATCCTATCAAGAAATTACTGACACGCGCGGAATTAGACGCTTATGATCCAGAGTCTGAATCTTGGCAAAAGCAGTTCACACGTCGTTATTCTCACCATTCTGAATTGATGGGCGTATTGAATAATGTGGAAGACGTGGATAACACAGTCTACAAAAAATTCGCGGTGGCGATTACGCCTTACATGGCGCAATTGATGGATAAAGATGATCCAAATTGCCCTATCCGTTTGCAATACATGCCCTCACATCACGAACAAACCATTCCTGGTTTCGCGACGTCTTTGGATCAATTAGGCGAAGAAGGCGACACGATTCCTGGTACTAGCGTGGTGCATCGTTACCCACGTCGTGTGTTGTTCTTGGTATCGAATACTTGCGCAACATTGTGCCGTTTCTGCACACGTAAGCGTATGGTTTCTCAGCCTGATGGCTCCGTCGCTAAAGACGAAATCGAAGCATCCATCGATTACATCGCGAGCAATCCACAGATTGACGACGTACTCTTGTCTGGCGGCGATCCGCTGACATTTACGGATGAGCGTTTGGATTACATCCTCGGCGAGTTGCGTCGCCGTGCACCACATGTTCGCTTCTTGCGCATGGGTTCACGTATGGTCGTGCAATTGCCAACACGCGTTACACCTGAGTTGTGCGCGGTATTGGAAAAGCATCGCGTACAGATGATCAACATCCATATCGGCCATCCAAAAGAAATCACACCTTTGCTGCGTCAACGCGTCAAGATGATACAAAAAGCCGGCATCATGATGGGCTTGCAAACGGTCTGTTTGAAAGGCGTGAATGATGACGTCGAAGTGATGCGTGATTTGTTTATGCAGACTATTGAAATGGGTGTACGACCTTACTACGTTTATTCCACAGATATGGTTGAAGGTGCAGCACACTTCATCGTGCCACATCATCGGATGATTGAATTGTATGAAGGTTTGCGTGGTTGGATTAGTGGTCCAGCGGTACCAACCTTCGTGGTGGATGGCTTGGGCGGCTTGGGTAAATTGCCTATCATTCCAACGTATGTACGTGAAGAAGAATTACCTGATGGTAGCGGTACCACAGTCAAGTGCCGTAACTACAAAGGCATGACTATCGATATGCCAGGCTTGGGTCATGACTTTAGCTTGCCTACGCGTAGTAACTAAGAATCTGTAGTCGAAGCCCTTCTCCCGCAAGTGGGTGAAGGGTGGGGAGTCAAAGCATGCTTTGACAGGCGCTCAAGTATTGCAAAAAGCCAGAGTGCCCTTCGCCGCAAAGCAAAGATGAAAGACGTAGGGCGGGTGCAACCCGCGCCGCACATAGGTCGTTTAAGCATTTA
>JAYVHZ010000458.1:0-4703 GCA_043770645.1 Undibacterium sp.
CTGCATGGGTTGGATACATATTGATCTTCACGTCGAGCACGGTGGTCAAACCGCCCAGACCTTGCGCCCCAATACCGAGCGCGTTGATCTTGTCGCACAGTTCAATACGGAGTTCTTCGGTCTTATTTTGTGGGCCACGCAATTTGAGTTCATGCATGTCGATGTCTTCCATCAAGGATTCTTTCGCCATCAACATTGCTTTTTCTGCTGTGCCGCCGATACCGATACCAAGCATGCCCGGTGGGCACCAGCCTGCGCCCATCGTTGGCACGGTCTTCATGACCCAGTCGATCAGAGAGTCGGATGGGTTGAGCATGACGAATTTCGATTTATTTTCTGAACCACCGCCTTTGGCCGCTAATTGCACATCAACCGTATCACCAGGCACAAGTTCCATGTGAACTACCGCAGGGGTATTGTCTTTGGTATTTTCACGATCAAACAAAGGATCGGCAACGATAGAGGCGCGTAATACGTTGTCTGAAAAAGCATAACCACGACGTACACCTTCGTTTACAGCGTCAATAATCGAGCCAGAGAAGCCTTCAAAACGCACACTCATGCCAATTTTTAAGAATACATTGACGATACCAGTGTCCTGACAAATGGGACGTTTGCCTTCGGCGCACATGCGGGAATTAGTCAAAATTTGGGCAATCGCATCTTTCGCTGCCGGACTCTGTTCTATCTCATAAGCACGCGCCAAATGCGCGATGTAGTCGGCAGGGTGGTAATAGCTGATGTATTGCAATGCGGCTGCGACGGATTCGATTAAATCGTCTTGTTTAATAATGGTTGTCATTTTTGGCTCTTGGCTAAGGAATGAAAAAAGAAAACTAGTGTTTTTGTGTTTGTTGATGTGTCTTGGACATCAGTTGATCGCAGTAGGCGATTGCTAATGCTGAGAGCAAGAAAACGATATGAATCACCGTCTGAGCAATCAATTCCTTCGCGTCATAAGCTTTCGCGTTGATGAAGGTTTTTAGTAAGTGGATCGACGAGATACCGATAATCGCCATTGCCAATTTCACTTTTAAAACCGTCGCATTGACGTGTGAAAGCCATTCTGGCTGATCTGGATGGCTTTGCAAACCTAGGCGAGATACGAAGGTTTCATACCCACCAACGATCACCATAATCAGTAAGTTAGAAATCATGACGACGTCAATGAGACCTAACACCACCAGCATAATGGTGGTTTCATTCAGTTTGGTTGGGCGTACTGTGTCTGCGCCGGCAACCGATACGGCATCCAATAGATGCTTTAATGCGATCCCATCGCCCATTGCAGCACGAATTAAATCGATGAGCTCATACCAGAAGTGGTAAACATAAACGCATTGCGCCAGAATCAAACCAAGATAAAGCGGTAACTGCAACCATCGACTAGCAAAAATAAATTTGGATAATGCGGAGATTTTTTGTGGTGGCGTTGCGATAGGAGATTGTGACATTAAAGACCTTTTTAAAACTGAAAATAATTCGCTTAGCCGATATTGATTTCTTGAAGAGTAAGCTTCAGCTTAAGTGAAAAAATGATTGAGATAAAAAACTGCAAAGCAGATGCAAAATTTGCCCGCATTTTACACCTATGAACCGGCAATGTCTGCTGCGAAGACTAATTGCAGTTTTATTGCGTTAAATCAAGTCAAAGCCGTGTCTGTACCCCCTAATACCACTCACTAAAAAATAGCTTTTTTGCTCTGCTAGCCTTAGAATCAACGTCAAAATATCGTAAGTGGTGAATATCAAAAAGGCTTGAAGGCGAATTGGCAAATTGTCGTCGCGTGTGATGCTGAACTTGTCTATAGATGTTCCATCCATCGGCAATCCGAGCTTTTTTGATATTTACAACAGCATGGAGACAGTATGTCGGACGTAGAAATCAAGACTGAATCACGTATATTTCCACCATCAGCGGAATTTGTCGCTGGTGCCGCAATTTCTGGTATGGACGCGTATAAGGCGCTTTGTGCTGAAGCCGCTGCAGATTATGAAGGTTTTTGGGCAAGGCTGGCTCGTGAGCATCTGCATTGGCATAAACCCTTCACAAAGACTCTGGATGAATCTGAAGCGCCGTTGTATAAATGGTTTGATGACGGTTTGCTCAATGTGTCTTACAACTGTCTGGATGTGAATCTACAAAAAGGATTAGGCGATAAAGTTGCAGTGATTTTTGAATCCGACGGCGGCGAAGTCACCAAAATTACCTATAAAGATTTACATGCAAAGGTCGGTCAATTTGCGAATGGTTTGCGTTCACTCGGTGTTAAGAAGGGTGATCGTGTAGTGATTTACATGCCCATGTCTGTTGAGGGGGTAGTGGCAATGCAAGCTTGTGCCCGTATCGGTGCAACGCACTCGGTCGTGTTCGGTGGTTTCTCTGCTAAATCCCTGCAAGAACGTATCGTTGACGTTGGTGCGACATTGGTGATTACTGCCGATGAACAAGTTCGTGGTGGTAAACATTTGCCTTTGAAAGCGATTGTGGATGAAGCTTTAGGCCTCGGTGATTGCGAGAAGGTTTCTAAAGTCGTCGTCTATCAACGTACAGGTGGCAATGCACCGTTCAATCCAGCACGCGATCTGTGGATGCACGAACTTGTTGCGAATCAAGCGACGGAATGCGAGCCAGAGTGGGTGAACGCAGATCATCCTTTGTTCATTCTTTACACCTCTGGTTCAACTGGTAAGCCGAAAGGCGTGCAACATTCTTCAGGCGGTTATTTGCTGTGGGCGATGCTCACGATGAAGTGGACTTTTGATATTAAGCCTAGCGATGTGTTCTGGTGCACGGCGGATATCGGTTGGGTTACAGGTCATACTTACATCACTTACGGTCCTTTAGCTGCGGGTGCCACAGAGGTCGTGTTTGAAGGTATTCCAACTTATCCAAATGCCGGCCGCTTCTGGGACATGATCCAAAAGCATAAAGCGACGATTTTCTACACCGCGCCAACTGCGATTCGTTCCTTAATCAAAGCAGCCGATGGCGATGCAGCGATTCATCCGAATAAATATGATCTAACATCCTTGCGCTTACTAGGCTCGGTCGGTGAGCCCATCAATCCAGAAGCCTGGATGTGGTACTACCGCAATATCGGTGGTGAGAAATGTCCTATCGTCGATACTTTCTGGCAAACCGAGACCGGTGGTCATATGATCACACCATTGCCAGGTGCAACGCCTTTGGTACCAGGTTCATGTACGCTGCCTTTGCCAGGTATTATGGCGGCGATTGTCGATGAAACTGGCGCTGATTTACCAAACGGGCAGGGCGGTATCTTGGTGGTGAAACGTCCATGGCCTTCGATGATACGTAATATTTGGGGTGATACCGAACGCTTTAAGAAGAGTTATTTCCCAGAAGAGTTGGGTGGTAAGACTTATCTGGCGGGTGACGGCGCGATTCGTAATAAAGATACAGGCTATTTCACCATTACCGGTCGTATCGATGATGTGTTGAATGTCTCTGGTCACCGCATGGGAACGATGGAAATCGAATCCGCGTTGGTCGCCAACCCCATGGTTGCAGAAGCAGCGGTAGTAGGCAAACCTGATGACACGACTGGCGAAGCAATTTGTGCTTTTGTGGTGTTGAAGCGCAGTCGCCCAACTGGCGAGGAAGCGAAACAAATCGCCTTGGAGTTGCGTAATTGGGTTGCCAAAGAAATTGGCCCAATCGCGAAACCGAAAGAAATTCGTTTCGGCGATAATTTACCGAAGACCCGCTCCGGAAAAATTATGCGTCGTTTATTGCGCGTGTTGGCAAAAGGTGAGGAAATTACGCAAGATATCTCGACATTAGAAAATCCTGCGATTTTGGAACAATTGAAACAAGCTCAATAGTTTTACCGCAATTTCAGCACATCGAATCGAACGTCATATGGAAAACCTCTCAGCCTGTTTGGCTGGGAGGTTTTTTTACGTGAAACTTCCTTATGTTCGCTTGCGAACCGATAATTCAGCAAAATTCAGTCAGATTGCGAGGATGAAAAATTCTTTTAATTTGACTGATGCCAAACGAAGCGATCGCCACAAGTAATCAGCCAACCCCAAGTGCGGCCTTGGCATTGTCTGGCGTCTGGACTGCACGCAATCTCGTTGCCATAAAAAGCCAACTCGCTCAATTGCCGGCTTTGATCGTATCCGAACGAAGTGAAATCACATTGGATGGCACCAAGCTCGAAAAAATCGATAGTGCAGGGTTTTGGATTCTGCAAAATGAGTTGGACAAGATTAGACAACAAGGCAAGACCATACGGTTTCTAAACTGGCCTGCGCAATATCAAAAGATGGTCGATGTAACAGCTGTCGCTGACGAAGGAGCGAGCAGTCCTTCGGCTACCTCCATTGTGGAAGAAGTGAAACCGACAATGCTAGCGCGTTTAGGTAAAGTAAGTTACCTCTCTATGCAGAGTGCGCTAGTCCTATTGAGCTTTATTGGCGAAGTGGCGCAAAGTTTGGTGCAAGTCATGTGGATCCCGAGACGCTGGCGTCTACGCATGATATTGCGACAAATTCAGATAGCCGGTTTGGACGCCTTACCAATTATCGGCGTTACCTCCTTCTTACTTGGTATCGTGATTGCCTATCAAGGTGCTGACCAGCTTAAGCATTATGGCGCGAATATCTTTGTCGTGGATCTGCTTGGTTATTCCATGTTGCGTGAATTTTCCCCACTCATTACGGCAATTATCGTC
>JAYVHZ010000459.1:0-1908 GCA_043770645.1 Undibacterium sp.
CAAAATAACGCCTTTGTGAAACTCTGCTTTATTCGTCTTTGTTGTTGTTTCGGCTCAAAACATGGGCGCAAACTTCTTGGAAAACATCACTTTTCCTCATGCATAAAGACGGCGACAATTGCTTACCTATGCTGCCGAGCTTAATTTTTTTTGCTTACTGATTACCAATTTATTTTAGAAAAGAACAAATCACAGGATGTTGGCGATACCTTTCGAATGACGTGAAATACGTCTACGGTTTGCGTAACGTTAAGGTTTTTAGTTGTTTCTTATTTCTTATTACTATTTTTCTCACCTTGGAGTTTTAACATGTTTCAGCACGTCGAAGCCTATGCAGGCGATCCTATCCTATCCTTGAATGAAGCGTTCGGTAAAGATACCCGCCCAAACAAGATTAATTTGTCGATTGGGATTTATTTTGACGATAACGGCAAGATTCCGATGTTGCCATCGGTCCGTGCTGCAGAGTTAAAAGTTGTGGAAGCAGCCGGCGCTCGCCCCTACTTGCCTATGGAAGGTGCAGCTAACTTCCGTACAGCGGTTCAGCATTTGTTGTTTGGTGCGGATCGCCCAGCTGTCAGAGAAGGCCGTGTCGTGACTTTGCAAACGGTGGGTTCTAGTGGTGGTTTGAAAGTTGGTGCTGATTTTGTTAAGCGTTATTTCCCAGAAACGACGATGCTGGTGAGTGACCCGACCTGGGATAATCACCGTGCAGTATTTGAAGGATCGGGTTTGACTGTCAAGACCTATCCATATTACAACGCTGAAACTGGTGGTTTGCGTTTCGAGGAAATGCTCGCTAGTTTGAAGCAAGCAGAAGAGAAGTCCGTGGTTCTGTTGCACGCGTGCTGCCATAACCCAACAGGTGTGGATTTGACTCAGGCGCAGTGGGAGCAATTGGTTCCAGTGTTAAAAGAGCGCAATTTGATTCCCTTCTTGGATTTGGCATACCAAGGCTATGGCGATGGCATTGAAGAAGATGCCTTTGCCATTCGTTTATTGGCAGATCAAGGTTTGAGTTTCTTTGTTGCAAATTCATTCTCTAAGAGCATGAGTCTGTATGGCGAACGTTGTGGCGCCTTGAGTGTAGTTTGCCCAGACGCAGCACAGGCCGTAAATGTCTTGGGGCAGATGAAAGCCATCATTCGCCGTAACTACTCTAACCCGCCTATGCACGGCGGTCAGTTAGTTGCAACGGTGTTGACAGACCCAGCTTTGCGTCCAATGTGGGAAGCTGAAGTGGTGGCAATGCGTGATCGTATCCAGACCATGCGTAAAGCTTTGCATGATGTTTTAGTAGCGAAAGTACCGGGTCGTGATTTTAGTTATTTCTTGACCCAACGCGGCATGTTCAGTTATACCGGTTTGACTGCAGAACAGTGTGATCGTTTGAAAGAAGAATTCGGTGTGTATCTGGTGCGTTCTGGTCGTATGTGCGTAGCTGGTTTGAATACCCGCAACGTCGAGGCAACTGCCGCAGCGATGGCAGCAGTACTGGCTTAATTGCTTCAAATTTAGTCGATAAAAAAACCGCCGATTTTCATGGCGGTTTTTTTTCGTACTGGTATTTTTGTACTAGTAGCTAACTATGTCCCTAACTTAGTAGGATTCTTAATTTGGTAGCGAGTCTTTTTCAGCGCCAGAATCAAGGACTTCACTCAACATACTAATGAGTATCGAGCGCGTGAGTTTTGATTTTGTCGCGTATCCATCAATGGCATAGTTACTCATGATATTTTCTTTTGCGTAGCCAGGCTGTCCAGTTCTTAGAACAATACGTAAATTTTTGCGCGATAAGTCATCGCGTAGAATGTGCACTAATTTTAGCCCAGCATCGACAGTTTCCATAACAACGTCCAAGAGGATTAAGGATGTATCGGGATTGTTCTGTGCAACCTCTTGCGCCTC
>JAYVHZ010000460.1:0-6729 GCA_043770645.1 Undibacterium sp.
AGGGGTCTGATTTCAGCTCAAATTAGAACTTATAGTTTGCGCCGAACAGGTAGGTTCTACCGTAAGTCACTTTATTGGTGATCACGTTAGGATCTGTGCTGTACTCTTGGAACGGTGTGTTGTTCCAGTTGTTCGCTTGCACCAAGACAGACAATCCCTTCAACCAGCCAGATTGGAACTCATAGGATGCTTGCAAATCAACCAGCGTTTCACCCTTGACCATCGTCAACTGCATATTGTCTTGATAGTCGCTAACTTGACCCAAGAAATCAGAACGTTTACGTGCTGCCCAAGCAACTTGGAAGCCGTTTTTCTCGTAGTACAAACGCAGGTTGCTGACTTTTTTCGACAAGCCTGGCAATGGGATATTCAAAGACGATACCGCAACATTACCAAAACCAAAACCTGGCAATGTGATTTTGCTAGAAGTATCAGAGTGATTCAACATCGCACCGAAACCATCTAAGTAGGAAGTGAACATATTGAACGGGACGTTCACTGCAATTTCAAAACCAGAGATCGTACCGCCCTCACCATTACGCGGTGAAGTCAACAGACCAACAGTTGAACCTTTATAAGCACCAGTTAAAGGCAACGGTGTTTTCGCGCTAACAAACGGTGCGAAATCAAACGTGGTTGGGGAACGATAGATATAGGTATCTAAAGATTTGTAGAAACCTGCAAAGCTAAAATAACCCTTATTACCGAAATATTTCTCAAAGGACAAATCCAAGGCTTTTGCCAAGAAAGGCTTCAAGTTTGGATTACCACCACTACCAGTCAAAATCGGATTATTGCCTTGCGTCGTTACGCCAAAAGCCTGGCTTGCACGCATATCATCCATATTGGCACGAGACATAATTTTGCCTGCGCCGATGCGGAAGAACTGATCATTACCAAGATTAAATGACACATTCAAACTCGGCAGAATATTGGAATAAGACGTACCACCACCAACAACACTAGATGGGCAAGTTGCCGCTGTAATACCTGTGCAGTTTGCTAAATCAACTTGATTGCCAGTGGAAGACTGGTTGGTGTGCACAAATTGCACGCCAACATTACCGAGATAATTTAAGCCCATCAACTCACCATCCAAGTCACCCATGACATACGCAGTCGTGACCTTCTCGTGTACAGACCAATCTTTTGCCAACACGGAAGCATCAACCCAGCGCGCCAAATCGTAGACTGGGCCTAAAGAGCCTTCTGGATCAAAAGAAACGATAGGCAATCCTGTAGTTCCAGCAACACCGATTTCAGAACCTGGCACGGTTGCAGTCGCATAACCACTAGTTCCCTTCACGACCAAACGTCCTTCTTGACCGGAGCGAATTTTTTCACGATCAGTGCCATTCACACCAAAACGCGCCGTGACGATAGGACCAAAATCCACCTCGCGACTGGCTTTCAAACGGAAGCTAGTGACTTTATCGTCAACCGTTGGCAAAGCAACATAACCAGCTTGTGGAGAATTTACACCACCACCCCAACCATTCACGTCGGTCAATTTAGCGACATTACGATCACCAAAGTTCAAGCTAGTTGTGTACTTCACATCATTGAAATTACCACCATTAAAACCGGTATAGCTGATCGATGAAAGACCAGTTGCATTGCCTGGTTGGCCTGCTGTAGTCTCATAGCGTGATGCGTCTTTTTTTGCTTTGGAGTACGCCAAATCTGCGTTCAAATTCCACTCATCAACTTTCAAATCACTATTCCAACCGATGGAGGTAAATTTGTCTTTCGCGGATTCTTTGTGATTACGCACGACACCTTTGTAGTTACTGAAAGTACCTGCAGTAACCACGCCGTTAGCAATGGTTGCGTTTGACAACACACCGTCTGGATCATAGCCACCAGCAGAACCAGCAATCGCACCTTCTAAACCGGTTTTCTTCAGACTGTTACTACCTGCTGAATAGAATACATCCACGGTGGATTTAAAGTTTTTATTTGGCTTAAATTGCAAAGTCACCGAAGCACCATCACGATCGCTCTTGCTGGTCTCTGTGTCAGCACCGAAACCACCGATAGTTTTTACTTTTGCGCCGTTGTAAGTAACTTCAGGCGACCAACCACCCCAAGTATTGAAACGTTGTTGTGCTCCGCCGTCTTCTTTAAACTTTGTGAAACCCAGAGACAAACCGATCGTACGATCTGCAAATTGATCGACATAAGAAAATGAAACGCGGTCACCGCTACCTTCGGACGCGGTTTGCACACCAGTGCGTTGTTTGCGGTAACTTGCAGCGATAACTTGCTTACCGAAATCTAATGGTTTCAAGGTATTCAAATCAATCGTCGCAGCTAAGCCTTGGCCGATTAATGAAGCATCTGGCGTTTTATAAATCAATACTGAACCCATCAACTCTGCTGGGAACAGATCGAATTCTGGTGCACGTGCATTACCTGTAGATGCCTGTTCACGGCCATTCAACAATGAACCATTAAACGATGGCGCCAAACCGCGCACACTAATGTCGGCAGCTTTACCAGAAGAGCGGCTACGCTGCGCGGTCACACCTGGCAGACGAGAGATTGATTCAGCAACACTCGAATCCGGCAACTTACCGATATCTTCGGCAGAAATCGCTTCGACGATGGAAGTAGAATTTTTCTTCAAAGAGATCGCCGCTTCGATACCGCGACGAATACCAGTGACAACGATTGTTTCTACAGCTTGCTCTTCTACTTTTGCCGCTTCCTTCGCTGGCTCAGCTTGTTGCGCGTAGGCAGAGCCTGAACTCAACGCCAACATCACCGCACAACCAGCGGCAATCGGCGTTAATTTGACCATCGCACGATTCAGATTCGAACTCTGCTGGCGTTTACTTAAATTCAGTTCCATTTAAATCTCCAAATGTTTTTTATGACTGCAATCTAGGGGGGGGGAGGAAATTAACATCTACATCTTATTTTTCAGCATCAAATTCGAATCAACAAACTTTTGGTCTAAATTCAAATCTTGACGCCAGTTTGTACCAAAACTAAATTCGATGTCAATCACAAATAGCCATGTTTTATGGAAGATTTCTCGCTGCACTATGAGGATAAGCACTACTAAGTGGCTTGAAAACCACAGTTAACGCAAAATATTTTATGTAGTTAAACTACATTTCAAAGCTTTCGTTGCAAAGTTTTCACCAAAAAATTCAAAGCGCTTTGTATTTTTTACTGAATTATATTCAAAGCGCTTTAAATTTTGAAAGTAAATGACTAAATAAATGATTCTGGGGCAAACAAGGACGCTCAATAATTAAAGACTTGAGAAATCGCCCGATCTATCAGGAGTAGGGATAATTGCAAAAGCCATCTTTGCGGGACACCCAGAAGAATGTACATAAATTTTGTTTCAGATACGTGAAAAAAATCACTAAATTCCCACTGAAACCACACGACAAGACCGCTCCATTAACAAAATCGTAAGGGCTTTAGCGATTTTCCAATGCTTTGAACCACTTTGCACGATCAGCCTAAGTACGAAATACACAGCCTTACATGACGATAATTTAGGAGTATCTTTTTCAACCATAAAAAAACCGCGCACTTTCGTCGCGGTTTTCTTGTAACGAGAAGAATGATCTCGATGGGTACTATCCTAGTTTGGGGCGCCCAGCTTTCAAAGGTGGCAACTCTTCCACCAAAGTTTTGAGCGCACTGATTGGCGTTTTCTTTAACAAAACCAAGCCAACTCGCAGCAATTGACTCTTCTTCACTTCGATACCTGCAGCGATGCAAGCTTTTTTGACTTCACTCAGCACCGCATACTCAGCTTCCGGCATAGTGAAACTATCGCGAACCAGTTTAGGCTTCTTAACTTTGTCTTTAGCCGGCGCCACATTCACGACAGGCTTACTTACTGCGACCGGTTTCTTAGCTGCAGGCTTGGAAGCCGTCGCTGCCTTTGCCGCCACTTTGACTGCAGACTTCGACACCGCCTTGGTTGCCACCTTATTAGTTGCAGCCTTAGCCGCTGGCTTAGCAGGTGCTTTTGCTGCTACTTTGCCTGCAGGCTTACTTTCGATTTTAATGGCTGGCTTATTTGCTGGCTTAGTTGCTGGCTTACTCTTTACTGCTGCAACTGGTACTTCCACCTCTTCTGCGGTGCGAATCGCCACCACTTGAGCTGCCGCGTCCGCAATTGTTTTCGCCGGAACAACTGGGGCTTTTGGCGCTGCCGATGCTTTCTTCTTGGCTGTAGTTACCATCAAAATCTCCTTCTTTTTCACTTGAGAAAAATATCAATCAATTCTAAATCCGCTATTCACTTCAAAACAAAATAAATAATATAAACAATTTACATCAATAAATATAAGAAGGCAATATATTAATTTTCCATTTAGTATTGAAGGACAATACGTACACCCCATAGTTAGTGCAAAGCCTCAGAAAGAAAAGCAATCTACACTCTAGCTCTAACAATAAAATCCACGCCTATTTCACGCCAGCATTCAATCTCTTTGCGCAACCAAAAGGCAACCGTTGGATGCAAGCTAACCCAATCCGGTTTCAATTCCAACTCGATCTTACTTTTCATTTTGAGACTAAAGTCCATGTAATCTAATTCAACACGTGAATGCATAAAGCTCACCGCCAATCGTAGCGCCAATACGGCTTTGGCAAAATCCAGATCAGCGAAAGCATCACCAGCTTTACGCAAATTACCCTTTTGACTCAACACTAGACGGCTCATCAGTTTTTGTTCACGCGTTGTAAAGCCAGGGATGTCTGCATTCTCAACCAGATAGCTGCCATGCTTGTGATAGCCGGTATGCGAAACCACCATGCCAACCTCATGCAACAAAGCACTCCAATAAACGTAATTGCTCAGATCTTCATTCGCGGGTTTGAGCTGCGCGAACAAAGAGCGCGACATATCTGCCACTAATTTTGCTCTGCCAAGATCGGCCCGAAACAAACTCAACACATCATGCACCGCCTGCTCGCGGCGGTCGCGCTTGGTGGAACGCAAATACAAATCCCACATCACGCCCATACGCAAACCCGCTTCGATCGGGTGCAACACCTTGATGTTCAACTCTTGAAATAGGCCAATCAAGATAGCCAAGCCGCCGATAACCATCGCAACACGCTCAGGTTTAATCCCTTGTAAATTGAGTTCATCGATTTGACCGCGCTGTATGCAATAAGCACGAAGAGCCTGCAATTTTTCCAAGGTGACTTCTGCGTCGCCAAAACCATTTTTATACAGTGCATCAGAAATCGCTCTGACCGTACCAGAAGAACCATAGGCATTGCGCCAAAATTCAGGCTGATAAGCAGGCGTTGCATCTTCCAACAGCGAGCGCACCGTAAGCACCGCAGCATCAAAGCCCTCATCAGTAATCACGCCTTGCGGAAAAAAATTGGAACTATGCTTAACTGTTCCCATTGCGAAGGATTCCACCTTCAAAATTTCATGGCCACGCCCTAAGATAATCTCAGTGGAACCGCCACCAATATCAATCACCAAACGTCGCTCAGCAGGAATCGCTAGGGAGTTCGATACGCCCAAATAGATCAAGCGCCCCTCTTCTTCACCCGAAATCACTTCAATCGGTAAACCGATTGCAGCTTCTGCCTCTGGTAAAAAATCAGCCGCATTCTTGGCGATACGAATCGTATTGGTCGCTACCACACGCACCGAATCAATCGCATAGTCAGCGAGAATGTCTTTGAAACGCGCCAAGCAGGCAATTGCACGCTGCATCGCTTCTGGCGTCAAGTTACCATTTGCATCAAGCCCCGCAGCCAAGCGGATGGGATCACGAGCACTACGGATCACGCGAATTGCAGTCCCTTCATAACTGCCTATATGTAAGCGAAAACTATTGGAGCCAAGATCAACCGCTGCAAACATGAGCATTTTCCTTAATACAGTGAATACGATGAAGTCATCATATCGCAGAGCCAGATGCAATCCCGCATCTGTGCAATCGGATAAATGATATTAATGATTAATTGTGACGCGGATGTGACAGTTTCCGCACTGGCGGTTTGCCGCCTAACCTGCTGCTTGGGATACAGGCAAGAAGAAACGTGGGCGCAAATTATCCAGCCCGGTGGAATTGAGAATCTCGCTCAAACGTTGCGCTGACTTGCTATTGCGACCGCCCTTATACTCAGCAATGATCAACTCGTTTTTCATTGAGTGCTCCCAGCCGACCAACTCAGTCACACGTACTTGATAGCCATGAGATTCTAATTGCAGACAACGCAGGACATTGGTGATTTGACTGCCAAATTCACGCGTATGTATTGGATGACGCCACATTTCAGAGAGCGGATTGTTTTTGACTGCATCGCCTTTGGTCTTGCGTAACTCTGCCGCGACTTCAGCCTGACAACATGGCACTAAGACCATGAATTTTGCTTTCTTTTTTAAGGCAAAATCAATCGCATCATCAGTCGCTGTATTGCAGGCGTGCAGCGCTGTGACAATGTCAATTTGATCTGGCAAAGCTGTAGACTTAGTCGATTCAGCGACAGACAAATTCAAAAACTGCATTCCACCAAACCCAAGTCGCTGCGCCAATTCGGTCGATTTGGCGACCAACTCATCACGCGTCTCTATGCCATAAATACACGAGGCATTATCTTTGCCCAAAGCCTTAAAAAACAAGTCGTACAAGATAAATCCCAGATACGATTTACCCGCACCGTGATCGACCAAACTGACCTGTCCTTTTTGCTCCAAGACTTGCTGCATCAATGGTTCAATAA
>JAYVHZ010000461.1:0-7139 GCA_043770645.1 Undibacterium sp.
TTTCAAAAAAGTATGAATTTAAACTTGAGCTCTCATACACAAAAGCTTATTCGAAAAATTTGATGTCGAGATTGCGGAACATACTTGTCAAAGCGATTAATGGTAGCCCAGTTAATGCAGTCGGGTCATCGTTCTGTATCTGCTCTAAAAGGGCAATTCCTAAACCTTCATTTTTTGCGCTACCAGCGCAATCATAAGGTTTTTCGATGTGCAGATAAGCGTCAAGTTCCGTATCGCTCAAATTGCGGAAACGAACGATAGTTTGACAGTTTTGAATTTGAATCGATTGTTTCTGGTGTTGCGGCAGATTGCTCAGTACGCACAGCGCAGTATGAAATATTACCGTTTGGCCTCGCATGGTTTGCAATTGTTCTAGTGCGCGCGCGTGGTCGCCTGGTTTTCCTATTTGCTTTCCGTCCATTGTTGCCACCTGATCTGCGCCAATGACGATACTATTTGGATAGCGGTGCGCAATGGCTTCTGCCTTTTCTTGTGCAAGTCGCATTGCGGTTTGTTCAGAACTTTCTGCCTCCTTCGGACTTTCATCGATATCAGGTGCAATCGCAATAAACGGGAGGTGTAAGCGCGCTAATAACTCTTTGCGGTAGGCTGAACTGGAGGCGAGTATAATTTGTGGGTTAGACGTATTGACTAAATTGTTTGGCATTGAGAATGTCTTTTTTTGTTAAAACGATTATTTTTTGCGCATATTTTTCGAGGTGGACGCAGATTTTTTACTTTCCTGTAAGCCTAAATGCGCTAAGGCTTTGACTAATAAGGTGTAATCCTGTTATTATCGCAGGTTTTCTGGGTCTAGAAATCCTATGCAAGCATTTGTCATCGACGCTTTTACGTTTTGTCAGCACCGTGAACAACGTGAAGGTAGTACAAAAATTGCCGAATTTCCGCGCTTGTCCGTGGAGTGTACAAATGCTGATGGTGTATTGAACTGGTCTTTGCAAGGCGGTGTAAATCAATTGGGTTTTCCTCAATTGACACTGACTGTTAATGGACAGCTTCAATTAATGTGCCAGCGTTGCTTAACGTCTTACGATTTCGCAATAGACTCACAAGTAGAATTAATTCTCGCCAAAGACGATGATCATGCTGATGAAATTGAAGGCATGCTCGAAGATGACGAGATTGATGTAGTAGTAGGCAGCAAAACATTCAATGTCATGGATTTGATTGAGGATGAGGCGTTGCTGGCAATACCCCAATCGCCCAAACATGCAGTATGCCCTGATGTAGTTGGTTCATTCAATCAATCAGAGGCAGCGAACGATGTAAATGCGGTAGATACAGCGAGCACAAGTACTAAAGTGTCTCCATTCGCTGTGCTGAAGAAGTTGCAATGAAAAGTTAGTGGGCGTACCTAGTGGCATTATTCTGAAAAAACACTCAGGTCGAAGTATTGTTAGGGATTCTTGAGCGGCAAAAAAGATTTGATTGTCGATTCAAGTGTGTTAAATTTTAGAAACATTTTTTGAAGTATTAGGAGTTATCATGGCCGTTCAGCAAAACAAAAAATCACCATCTAAACGTGGTATGCACCGTTCACACGATTTCTTGACTGCACCGCAGTTAGGTATCGAGCCAACAACAGGTGAAACACATCTGCGCCACCACATCAGCCCAAATGGCTTTTACCGTGGTCGTAAAGTATTGAAAACTAAGAACGACGAATAATTTGTTCTTAGCGATAAAGCGGCGTTGCGAGTCTCGTACTTGACGCCGCTTTTTTTTATTCTAAAAATGTTCAAAACTAGCATTTGTTTTCGTTCATTTTCATCTTTCATTTTTCTCTTTGGGCTTAAATTGCGATTAAATCGGATGATTGTTTGTCTCATTCTTGATAAGATTAGTCTCTTGAAGTGAAAAAATAGTAACAAATACATGACAATAAAAATTTCAATTGATTGTATGGGCGGAGATTTTGGCCCATCAGTCACTGTAGCGGCAGCCGTTTCATTTGCGAATCGCGAGCCCGATGTTGAATTTGTTTTGGTAGGACAGGAAACTGTCTTGCAGGCAGAATTAAAGAAATTGGGCGCGCAAAGTCATCCACGATTATCGATTGTGCATGCGAGTGAAATGGTGGAGATGGATGACCCCATCGAAATTGCATTGCGCAGAAAAAAAGATTCCTCCATGCGTGTCGCCCTAAATCAAGTGAAAGAAGGGCAGGCGCAAGCTTGCGTTTCGGCAGGCAATACCGGGGCTTTGATGGCGGTGTCACGTTATGTACTTAAGACCATGCCTGGCGTAGATCGTCCTGCGATTTGTAGCATATTGCCAAATCAGAAAAAACTCCCAACTTACATGCTTGACCTTGGCGCGAATGTTGATTGCGAGCCTTTGCATCTGCATCAATTTGCGATTATGGGCTCAGCTCTTGTGGCTGCGCTCGAAAATAAATCTCGTCCCACAGTCGGCTTGCTCAATGTTGGCGAAGAAGATATCAAAGGTAACGATGTGGTGAAACGCACCGCACAACTATTGCGTGCTGATCATGAGCGTGGTCTGTTGAATTTTTACGGCAATGTGGAGGGTAATGATATTTTCAAGGGTACGACCGACATCGTCGTATGCGATGGATTTGTTGGTAATGTTACCTTGAAAGCGGTAGAGGGCTTGGGACGTTTTGTTAAAACCACAATGACGGATGCGTTTAAGAGTAATCCTTTGAATATATTGGGTGCTTTGATCGCTCGCGGAGCCTTAAAACATATTTCTAAAACCATGAATCCGTCAAATTATAATGGCGGTAGTTTATTGGGCTTGCGTGGTGTCGTGATTAAAAGCCATGGCGGTGCTGATAAATATAGTTACGAGTGGGCGATACAGCGTGCATTCGATGCAGTAAAAAATGATGTGCTCGCGCGCATTACGACATCCTTGGCGGAATTAATGCCAGTGCCCGTAGAGGCAAGTACAGCTAGTTCCGGTTCGACTGAACAATAATACAGATAAAAACGCATGACTTTCTATAGCAAAATTATAGGCACAGGAAGCTACCTGCCACCGAGAAAAGTAACAAATCACGAATTAGCGTCACAATTAGCTGCAAAGGGAATTGAAACTTCTGATGAATGGATCGTGTCGCGCAGTGGGATTTCGGCGCGTCATTACGCCGAGCCTAATGTCACGTCTAGTGATATGGCTGTTGAGGCTGCAAAGCGCGCGCTCGAAGCGGCTGATTTGCAAGCGAATGATATCGATTTAATTATTTTGGCGACTTCTACCCCAGATTTTTTTGGTGGATTCCCCAGTACGGCTTGCGTCGTACAAAACAAATTGGGTATCACTAACGGCGCTGCTGCAGTTGATGTGCAGGCGGTGTGCAGTGGATTTATTTATGCGATGGCGATGGCCGATGGCATGATTAAATCCGGCTCGCATAAAAAAGCACTAATTATTGGCGCAGAAGTATTTTCGCGCATTCTCAATTTTGAAGATCGTACGACTTGTGTGTTATTCGGCGATGGCGCTGGCGCTATCGTCATGGAACAGTCCGTCGAGCCTGGGGTATTGGCGACAAAATTGCATGCGGATGGTAGTCATGGACATATTCTATGCGTGCCGGGAAATGTTAACGCTGGTGTGATCGCAGGTAGCGCTTTTTTGTATATGGATGGTCAGGCAGTCTTTAAATTGGCTGTTAATGTCTTGGAGAAAGTTGCGAACGAAACCTTAGAAATTGCAGGTATGGATGCGAGTCAAATTGACTGGTTGATCCCGCATCAAGCCAATATTCGCATCATGCAAAGTACCGCAAAAAAATTGAAGTTGCCTTTGGATAAAGTGGTCGTGACCGTGGATCAGCACGGCAATACCTCAGCTGCTTCCATCCCCTTGGCTTTGGATGCCGCAGTGCGTGATGGTCGTGTCAAAAAAGGACAGATTGTGATGTTAGAGGGTGTTGGCGGCGGTTTCACGTGGGGTGCCGCTTTGGTAAAGATGTAATGCTGATGGCATTGTTGTTCTCATTTAAAAATTCGTAGAGTGAAAATATTATGACGCAATTTGCATTTGTATTTCCTGGTCAAGGTTCGCAAGCGATTGGCATGCTAAATGGCTTTGCTGGTAACCCAGTTGTTCAAGACACGATTGTAGAGGCTTCCGATGCTTTGCAAATGGATTTAGGGAAATTGATTTCCGAAGGCCCTAAAGAAGATTTGGACTTAACGACGAATACGCAGCCAGTGATGTTGACGGCAGCTGTTGCGACTTATCGCGCATGGATCGCTGCTGGTGGCAAGCAACCTGCAATAGTGGCAGGTCATAGCTTGGGCGAGTATTCGGCCTTGGTTGCTGCGGGTGTGATCGCATTTAAAGATGCTGTGCCTTTGGTGCGTTTTCGTGCGCAGGCTATGCAAAGCGCGGTGCCGGTCGGTCAAGGTGGTATGGCGGCAATTTTAGGTTTGAGTGATGCGGACGTGATTGCTGCATGTGTTGAGGCTGCTGCCGCAACTTCAGAAGTGGTTGAAGCGGTCAATTTCAATGCGCCAGCCCAAGTGGTTATTGCTGGCAGTAAAGCCGCGGTTGAGCGTGCTTGTGAACTCGCTAAAGCAAAAGGTGCAAAACGTGCATTGTCATTACCAGTTTCAGCGCCTTTCCATTCTTCATTATTAAAGCCAGCCTCTGATCAATTGCGTGAGTATTTGGTGAATGTGTCATTCTCAGCGCCGGCGATTGCATTAATTAATAATGTGGATGTCGCAATTGTTACTGATCCAGCTTTGATTAAAGATGCGCTTGTGCGTCAAGCAGCAAGTCCGGTACGTTGGGTCGAAACTGTCAATGCGATTGCCGCATCTGGCATCACGCAATTGATTGAATGCGGTCCGGGCAAGGTGTTGGCAGGTCTAACTAAGCGTATCAATGGCGACTTGGTGGGGGATGCAATCTACGATCAAGAAACGCTGGATAAAGTATTGACATCTTTGGGCTTAAACTAAGCTTCAACGAAGTTCGAGCTAGGTTCAAACGAACAAATAAACTAATTAAATAACAAATCGTGACGGTGATTCATCACCAAGTTTGACAAGATAGTGAGGGAATATGACGCAGCAATTAGCAAATCAGGTGGCATTAGTTACGGGCGCCTCTCGTGGAATTGGCAAGGCAATAGCAATCGCATTAGCACAGGCTGGTGCAAAAGTGATTGGCACTGCGACCTCAGAGTCAGGTGCGCAGGCCATTACGACTTACTTGCAGGAAGTGAATCCTGAGGCGGGTAGGGGCGTAGCATTTAATGTCAATGACGTTGAGCGTTGCGGCTCCTTGGTTGATGAAATTCAAAAAGAATTCGGTTCTTTATCTATATTGGTGAATAATGCTGGCATCACGCAAGATCAATTGGCTATGCGTATGAAGGAGGATGATTGGGATAGCGTTATTTCCACCAATCTGAATTCTGTTGCACGTCTATCTCGCGCTGTTTTGCGTGGCATGATGAAGGCCAAGCATGGCCGTATAATTAATATTACTTCTGTAGTTGGCTCATCTGGCAATCCAGGTCAAATGAACTATGCGGCTGCAAAAGCGGGTGTGGCTGGCATGAGTCGGGCCCTTGCATTAGAAATTGGCAGTCGCAATATCACGGTCAATTGCATCGCGCCAGGTTTCATCGATACGGATATGACTAAATCATTGACCGACGATCAAAAAACGGCGATCCTCAGTCAAATTCCTATGGGTAAATTAGGGCAGCCAGAAGATATAGCGGCGGCAACGGTATTTTTAGCTTCACCACAAGCTGGTTATGTCACGGGAACAACGATACACGTGAACGGCGGCATGTATTTGTGTTAATGTAGTTGTTGTAAATTAAGCGAATTTCGCTGAATTTAGGCGGAGTTGGCGGTGCGGCATCTAAAAATGCTCTTTTCGCGCGCAAACCTGATAAAATGCGCGCACTTTCTGTAACCACTAATGGAGACCACATGTCTGATATCGAACAACGCGTTAGAAAAATCGTCGCTGAACAATTAGGCGTCGCTGAAGCTGACATCAAAATTGAATCTTCCTTCGTAGATGATTTGGGCGCAGACTCACTCGACACAGTTGAGTTGGTCATGGCTTTGGAAGACGAGTTCGAAATGGAAATCCCTGACGAACAAGCAGAAAAAATCACGACTGTGAAACAAGCAATCGACTACGCAACTGCGCACGTCAAAGCTTAATTCTGTCGGATTGCTTTATTAATTCCAGGAGAGACGCTTGAGCCTTACGAGTAAACGTCGAGTTGTAATTACTGGCCTTGGTTGTGTGTCTCCTGTCGGCAATAATATTGCCGACACATGGGCAGCCATCCTCGCTGGTAAATCTGGTATTGCCACAATCACTAAATTTGATGCGACGCCATTCACCACCCACTTTGCAGGGGAAGTGAAGGGTTTTAACATCGAAGACTATATTCCAGCTAAAGAAGCACGCAATATGGATACTTTCATCCATTTTGGTATCGCGGCTGGTATGCAGGCTTTTCAAGACAGTGGACTCACTGTCACCGAAGAGAATGCAGAACGTATTGGCGTGATTGTTGGTTCTGGTATTGGTGGTTTACCATTGATCGAAGAAACTAAGGAGGTGTTAATTGCGCGTGGTCCACGCCGTATTACGCCTTTCTTTGTGCCAGCTTCTATTATCAATATGATTTCAGGTAACTTGTCGATTAAGTATGGATTGAAAGGTCCTAACTTAGCGATTGTTACTGCTTGCACCACAGGTTTGCATTGCATTGGTAACGCTGCACGTATGATTGAATACGGTGACGCGGATGTGATGATCGCTGGTGGTGCGGAATCAACGATTTCTCCTCTGGGGTTGGGTGGCTTCGCTTCAGCCCGTGCCTTGTCTTCTCGCAATGATGATCCTTTAACGGCCTCGCGTCCTTGGGATAAAGACCGTGATGGTTTTGTTCTCGGCGAGGGTGCGGGTGTCATGGTGTTGGAAGAGTATGAGCACGCTACAGCGCGTGGCGCTAAGATCTATGCAGAAGTGTTAGGCTTTGGTATGAGCGGAGACGCTTACCACATCACAACACCGACTGTGGATGGTCCACGTCGAAGTATGCTTAATGCATTGAAAAATGCAGGTTTAAATACGGATCAAATCAGCTACTTGAATGCGCA
>JAYVHZ010000462.1:0-2474 GCA_043770645.1 Undibacterium sp.
GGCTAAAGATTTGCAGATGACGATCATCGGCGGCACTATCCCTTTAAAGTCAGATGATAGCCACAAAATCTATAACGCCTGTTTGGTGTTTGATCCGAATGGAAAACAAATTGCGCGTTACGACAAAATTCATTTGTTTGGTTTTACCAATGGTGAAGAGAACTATCAAGAATCGAACACCATACAAGCAGGGAATGACATCGTTAGCTTCGGCAGCACGATAGGCAAAGTTGGTTTGGGTATTTGTTACGACCTGCGATTTCCTGAATTATTCCGCAATATGGGCGCGTGCAGTCTGTTAGTCCTGCCTGCAGCTTTTACTTACACGACAGGGCAAGCGCATTGGGAAATTTTGTTGCGTGCCCGTGCGATCGAAAACCAATGCTATGTACTTGCATCGGCGCAAGGTGGAACGCATGACAGTGGTCGCCGCACTTGGGGACACAGTATGCTAATTGATCCTTGGGGAAATTTATTGAATTGTTTGGAGGATGGCGAGGGTGTCGTGATCGCAGATCTCGATATGGATGCCATGCAAAAGATTCGTAACAACTTGCCAGCTTTGAAGCATCGACGTTTCGCTTGTTAGCCTTGATTGTTCAGGTTACGAACGTGACCGTGAAATGCTCTACAATACGCTCTAATAGCCATGACGGCAGCCAATAAAGATTGAAAAACATGACACCATTTGATTCGAATTTCAAACATCTTGCCATCGCTCGCGATATCCTTTTGACGCCTTTTGGGTTGGATGAAGCGAAGTTAGCCTCAGCTTTGAGAACCATGTTCACGCATAAAATTGATTATGCCGACCTGTATTTTCAGTTCACTAAGAGCGAAGGCTGGAGCCTCGAAGAAGGTATCGTTAAAACCGGCAGCTTTTCGATTGATCAAGGTGTTGGTGTACGGGCGGTATCTGGTGATAAGACCGCATTCTCTTATTCTGATGAAATCTCAGAACATGCACTGTTAGAGGCCGCAGCGGCGACACGAACCATTGCCCGCGCAGGTTCAGGCAAGATACAAGTCGCTTCTTCTATGCAAGGCATACAAGGTCACAATCTGTTTTTGCAAGACGATCCTTTAGCATCCTTAGATGCAACCCAAAAAGTCGCATTGTTAGAGCGCATAGAGAAAATTGCACGTGCTAAAGATCCGCGTATCGTACAGGTGATGGCGAGTTTGGCTGGTGAATATGATGTGATTTTGGTGGCGCGCAGTGACGGTGTCATCGCCGCCGATGTTCGTCCATTAGTACGTATGTCGTTGACAGTCATCGCTGAACAAAATGGCCGTCGTGAAACCGGCTCTAGTGGTGGCGGTGGTCGTTATAACTTCTCGTATTTTACTGACGCAATTCTTGAACAATATGCTGATGATGCAGTTAAGTCGGCTCTAGTGAATCTGGATGCGCGTCCTGCGCCTGCTGGTCCAATGACGGTTGTGCTCGGCTCTGGTTGGCCAGGGGTTTTATTGCATGAAGCGATTGGTCACGGTTTGGAAGGTGATTTTAATCGTAAAGGTTCTAGCACTTTTGCCGGTCGTATTGGTGATCGTGTTGCGGCCAAAGGCGTTACGGTGGTTGATGATGGCACCTTAGCGAATCGTCGCGGCTCTTTAAATATCGACGACGAAGGTAATCCTACACAATGTACGACCTTGATTGAGGATGGCATACTCAAAGGCTATATCCAAGACACCATGAATGCGCGTCTGATGAAGATGCCCGTGACAGGCAATGCGCGTCGAGAGTCATTTGCTCACTTGCCTATGCCACGTATGACCAACACCTATATGTTGGGTGGTGATAAAGATCCAGCTGAAATTTTAGCGTCAGTAAAAAATGGTTTATATGCGGTAAATTTTGGTGGTGGTCAGGTCGATATCACGAACGGCAAATTCGTCTTTTCTGCTAGCGAAGCTTATATGATCGAAGACGGTAAAGTGACGTATCCAGTAAAAGGCGCGACTTTGATCGGTAACGGTCCAGACGTATTAAATAGGGTATCCATGATAGGCAATGATATGCGTCTCGATTCCGGTGTGGGTGTGTGTGGCAAAGAAGGGCAGAGCGTTCCAGTGGGCGTCGGCCAGCCAACTTTGCGCATTGATGGCTTAGTCGTTGGTGGCACCGCCTAATTCTTTTCCTAATTGAATCGTGCTTCGGAAAATAGAAGGCAAAAGTTCGTATTGTATATTCATATTTTTGCCGTCGAATCATTGCTAAAAATACTTTATTTTTGCGACTTGTATGGAATATCATTTGAGTTCTTGAGTAGATTACGCATTGTGATTACAGTGTGATTTTTCTACGAAAGGATCAGCATGTCTAAACTTTCCTTCAATCAAGGTTCACCACAATTTATTCCTCTGAGCACTTATCGTGCCTATCCAGAAAGTGAAATGGAGACTCGTGCGCAAGAGTTCTATGAAGAACTTTCCCGCCGTAAAACTATCCGTGAATTCTCGTCTGA
>JAYVHZ010000463.1:0-11872 GCA_043770645.1 Undibacterium sp.
TTGATATAGGTGATAAACCTGCTTGAGCTTACGGCGGCTATCCTGATTCATTTTGCCATCACGGGTCAAAATGTGTAACTCTTTCAGCAACTCCAATGATTGCCCCGGACGAATTTCATGTTTGTCGTTGCTGTCGATATTTTTTTTCGGGGATGTGGATTTCATGCTGGAACCTTATGCGGCGGAGACTGCGCTGATCTTGCGTAAGCCGCTATTTTACTTGATGCCTGTGCACAAAACAAAAAAGGCGATGAATTCACTTCATCGCCTCGATACTTCACCATCAGAAGATTAATTGTCGTTAGCGTTCGATTTTTGCAATTTCACAAATCCAACACTCGCCGCAGCAAACAACAAAAGTATGCCAGCGAGACGGATCACATTCTCTGGATTGCCACCAAGCAGACTACGATAAAACATTGGCAGAGTGAAGATCTGAATAATCATCGGAATCACAATAAACATATTGAAGATCCCCATATACACGCCAGTACGCTCTTTCGGAATACTGCCCGCCAACATGATGTAAGGATTTCCCATAATACTCGCCCACGCCAAACCGATGCCTAACATTGGTAACCAAAGCCACTGTTTGTCCTGTATTTCGGGAATCAATAACATGCCTATCCCTGCCAACACCAAGCAAGCGCTATGTACAATTTTTGGACCTAAGCGCTTGGCAAATGGTACCAAAGCAAAGGCGGCGATAAAGGCAATGAAATTATAAAAAGCACCGAGTTGCCCGTTCAATAAACTTGCATCACGGAAGCCTTCAGAGCTGGGATCATTGGTCGCAAAAATCGTCTTCGCCAAACACAACATAATGTACTGCCAGTAGCAAAACATCGCATACCATTGAAATAACTTCATCCAAGCCAACTGCTTCATGGTCGTCGGCATGTCTTTGATCGCTGAAAAAATTTCACCCAAAGTGTGTTGAAAGCCATGTGGCTGACTGCGAATTACAGCGACTTCCTCTTCTGTCATCGGTAACTCTGGCGTAGTTTTCAAAGTCCATAATACTGAGCCCAAAGAAAACACTGCGCCAATCAAAAAGGCGGCAATCACAATATGCGGAATGTTACTGGAATTGACGGCATTTTTATTCATACCCGCGAACACCAGTATCGATGGCGTGAGATAAGCCAGTGTTTGCCCCAAACCGGTGAACGCGCTCTGCGTTAGAAATCCTATCGAATGCTGACTCTTATCCAATCGATCACTGACATAAGCACGGTAGGGTTCCATCGTGACATTATTTGCCGCATCCAAGATCCACAACAAACTCGCTGCCATCCAGAGCGTTGGGCTAAACGGCATCGCTAACAATCCTAAACTACAAAGAATCGCGCCGATCAAGAAATACGGCGTGCGTCTGCCCCACCGGCTAGTGGTGCGGTCGCTCATCGCACCGACAATCGGCTGCACCAGCAAACCCGTGACCGGCCCCGCCAACCACAAGTAAGGCAAACTCGCTTCGTCTGCACCGAGATAACTATAAATCGGGCTCATGCTGCTTTGCTGCAAGCCAAAACTAAATTGGATACCAAAAAATCCAAAATTCATATTCACGATCTGCCAGAAGGACAGATGTGGTTTTTTTATTTGCATTTCTTTGTCTCCAATGATTGTCATTCCGTAGCGCGCTAAATTTAGCTCGCAGAATGCGCCAGAATGTCTTTGTAAAAATCAAGATGCTCAGCAACGGCGCCGCGCACAGTACAAATCGCCGCAGCAAATTGATTTGCCATGGCTAAAGTTTTTTCTATTGGCCAATTACTTTGCCAACCATAGATGAACATCGCAGTAAACGCATCGCCAGCACCAACAGTATCTACCACCGACACTGAAGCTGGCGTTTGTTCAAGGCTATGCAAGCATTCGTCATTCGCATCCAAATAGAAATACCCTTTCTCACCTAACGTGACGATCACGGCTTGCATATAAAACTCCGCCATCAGCGCTTCACATGCTAGTCGTAGACTGACTGGCTCGTGCTTAATCTTCAGGTTTGAGGCTGCTGGACAACAATGTTGAATCACGAATTGCAGTTCATCTTCATTCAACTTCACCATATCGCAATAGTTCAGAGAAGAACTGATGGTCTCAACGGTGGCTTGTCCATCACGTAAATTCAAATCCAAAAACTTACTCGCACCTTCCGTCAAATCCGACTCTAAGATCGTGATCAATGTCTGTTGCGAAACCGCAGTTCTTTGAATTAGGGTGCCGTAATAAATCAAATCCGGCGGCGTTTCTTGAAAAACCTTGCGCAATACGTCATCAACTAATGAGCCATCGATATAGTCATAGGCTTGATCTGACAAAATCTCAAAGCGATGCGAACTATTATTCCCTTGCGCATCCATATGCACGACAACGCGTCCTGTTGGATGCTCCTCATCAAGCTGCAAACCATCTAAGAGTAATCCAGTACGCGCAGCTTCGGCACGGATCAAATCCGCATTAGCATCTTGCCCAAGCCGACTCAACATTAATGGCCGAGCTCCTAACAAGGATAAGCTACGCGCAACATTAAACGGTGCGCCACCGATCACTTTTTCTTGTGGGAATTCGTCAATTAACGCCTCACCGTAAATCAGTAAGTTAGGCTTTTTATCTATCGTTGTGTGGTTCATTTCCGTTTCACTTTCATGGGATATGCATAAGTTGATTTGAAATTAGCAAACTAGCGCTTAAGCTGCATAGTCTGCAATCGCAACAGTCTGCCATTATCCTCCAATCACGCGCAACCAACGCTGCGAATACGCAGCCAGATTGATTTGTGATCCCATAACTTCTCCACTCAACACATCCACATATTGGACATCGCTGGATGTCGCAAATGGAATTTGTTCAAATACTTCAGCACTTAACAAGGCTTGCGGCAATTCACTAAAGTTCGACAAATGAATGAGATGCTCATCACTACGCACATCACCCCGAACAAAACTCAAGACTTGCGCACAATCTGTCGCCAATATTTGACGCGCTGCATTTGCCGCCAAAGCGGGTAATTGTTGTCGCTGATTGATCAACTCACAAAGTTGTGTAAATACTTGACTCGAATGCCGTGACATATCCTGCAAGTTTGTCTGTGCATCTTGATCAAAGTATGGGCGCTGCAACCAGCGACCATCCATGCTGCGAGCGGGGTCCGCTAAGTAAGAACGATCATTGGTCTGCGCAAGTTCATCGCCCATATAAATCAAGGGAATACCGCCAAAACTCAAGCTCAGGCCATACATCAACAGAACACGGCGGATCGCCAATTGGGCAGAGATAGTATCTTGCACCTCCGACGAATGTGCGAGGCCGCAAAGCGAGGCAGCCATACCCACAGTGCCATGCACAGCCTCAGGATCACTCGCTTGAAATCGCAAGCCATCGGCATAGCTACTACTCTCATCAGAGAAAAAATGGGCGGCATGTTTCAAACGTTGTTTTGCTAACTGTGTGTCGTTATTCAGACCAGCCGCCTCGGCGCGTAATACGTTCCACCCGATATCATCATGGCAGCGTACATAATTAAGCCAACTTGTCTGCGCCGGTAAATTTGGTGTCGCGGCAATCACTGCCTCGATTAAATCAACTTTTTGCTCAGCTAATGCAACCCAAGACGAAGCCATCAAACTACTGTGGTAAGCGATGTGGCACTCTTTAACTCCTTGGGCTTCATTCCCCAGATAAGCGGGTAAGTCAGCTGTTGCAACAATCGCTTCTGCTTTCAGGAGCACGCCTGGCGCTGCAATCTCGATAACATCGCGCAGCGCTTGCAGCAAGAGATGTGCTTCGGGTTGATTCATGCAGTTGGTGCCGAGCCGCTTCCATAAAAAAGCCGTCGAATCCAAACGAAAAGCTTCAATCCCCAAATTCGCCATGCGCAACATCGCTAATGCTATCTGTGCAAACACCTCGGGATTACTGTAATTCAGATCCCACTGATAAGGGTAAAACGTGGTCCATACCCATTTCTGCAATTCGGGATTGAAGGTAAAGTTACCTGGCGCGGCTTGCGGAAAAATTTGTCCTAGCGTTTGCTCATATTGCTCAGGTAAATCGCGATCGGCAAAGGTGTGGAAAAAAGCTTGATAACCTGCATCACCACGCTTCGCAGCAAGCGCCCAAGGATGATCATCTGCCACGTGATTTAAAACAAAGTCCGCACAAAGAGAAATTTTCTTCTGACGCAATGCCAAAGTTAGCTCGCGCAGATCTTCGATATCTCCCAAACCATCTTGGATCTTATCGAAACTTGAGACAGCAAAGCCACCATCGTTTTCACCCTTCCGGGCCTGGAAAAAAGGAAGCAAATGCAGGTAGCGCACGCCTAATTTAACCAAATGCGGAATCTGCTTTTTGACTCCTTGCAGGTCTCCAGCGAAACGATCAACATAGCTGCAATAACCCAGCATATCTTGCTGCAAAAACCAATTCGGATTTTGTAAGCGCTCGGTATCTAGCTCGACTAAATCGGCGCTTCGTTGCTGTGCTAATTCACTGATTTCGCCGATCAACTGCGTGATCCACGCGTCGAAGCTTTCGTGTTGTCCATAAACCTGCGCCAGCTTTTGACGCAAAGCCGGTGAGAACCGCAGCAAGCGCTGTTGCAGCAGTACCGCCTGCGACGCGTTCGACTGGTTTAGGGAAGATGTAAGACTCATGGCAAAAGACTCAAAGAAAACGCGACGTTATTGCAAGCAAAGCGAGATGAGCACTTTGCTTGCACTTCAACTTAACAACTTAAGAAGTAGATAGTTAGGACTTACGCAAAATTGCGCTAGCTAGGCGCGTCGCCGAAGACAGTACATGTGTACGGCGACGCGACAGCAACGACGCTAGCGTCTGTTTTGCGTATGTCCTAATAGTTCGATTAGATCGATTAGAAGCTATACGTCAAAGTCGCGCGTACGGATCTGCCATTGACTGATCGTGCTGCGTGACCATCGCCTTCCACTTCGGTATAGCCGATTGCGTTGAACAGATTGTTCGCGTTCAGAGACGCCTTCAAACGCTCATTAATTTGATAATTAACAAAGGCGTTCACGACCTTAAATCCAGGCATCGTAATCGTGTTGTTATCATCGCCCCATGATTTAGACGTACCGATCACACTCGCACCAAGCACTAGATCACCAGCGGTCCATGTTGGCGTCAATTGATAAACCGTACGTGCCTGACGGCGCGGCGTTTTGCCGATTACGGATTTGTCATTGGCATTCACAATTTCAGCATCCGTGAATGTCGCACCACCACTCAAGTTAAATGCACCCATGCGATAACTCGCTTCAATTTCGGCACCCTTCGCATCATAGCTATTGGCGGTGAATCTCTGCGTGGTTGCTTCGAAATTTGACTCGTCGGTTTTCGCTTGGAAGAATGTGACGAAGCTATTGAATCCACCGGATTTCCATTTAAAGCCAGCCTCAGTCTGCTTCACGATATTTGTGCTGATTGGCACTGAGCCATCGAGCGGATTACCAAACATGATGCGATCTGCATTAAATGCGATGCCCTCACTAGTACGAGCGAAGAAGGCCAGATTTTTGTCGAAGCTGTAATTCACGCCGGCTGAGTACGATGTATGATTAACTGAGTAATCGATCGTCTTAGAATTCTTTTGCTGATAGCTTTGGTTGACCGCTTGATTGTAGGTGCCAGAAGCATCTTGGCTATCGCGTCGGATGCTAGCGTCCACATTCCAATCACCGATTTCATATCCTAGTGTTGCATACGGTGAAGTCGTTTTGTATTGCGCGTCAATAGCGCGGTTACAGCAACCACCCCAGACATCCGTACCCTGCGCTAACAAACCAGATGTGCCAGCAATCGTCGCTGCTGAATTTAATAAGGCAGGTTTATCACCACTCGCTTGCAGCAAATAGTGATTAAAATTCCAAGTCAATGAAACATTTTGCAAAGAGGTGAATAAGCCGCCAGTGAACGCAAGCTTGCCATCACCCATTTGAAAACTATTAGACACACGCAGATCATTGACTGTACTTCCCAAGTCGTCGATAGACGTATTGAAGACCGCAGCAGTCACCGCTGCACCCGTATATGCCTTACCAGCATTCGGCCCGGTAGCGTAGCTCATGTTCTTTTGCGGATTACCGTTATCAGCAGGGAAGATGGAAATGAAGCGTCCGCTATTGCTCGACTTACGGAATTTTTCATCCAACTTCCAACCTTGGCCTAAGTTCAAAGATGCCTCAGCGCCGAAAGCATTATTCTTAACCGTCAAACCATCATTGATGTTGGTAGCGATACGTTGATTATTTTTGTCGAGGACAATATCTTTGACCCAGTATGGCGAATAAAAACTAGCGGTACGTGGATCGATACCAGGTAATTCTGCAATTACACCATTGGTGGTTTTCACCGGCACTGGCATATTCATCGGTGTTTTATCATCCAGATGCTTGAAGCTTAAACGTACATATCCCTGATCTAATTCATGGGTAATATTTGCGCGCAATTGTCCGCCATCTTCTGCGGTCACACCTGCTGGGCGAGAGCTATCACCGACGCGATAATGTCCACCGATGAAGAAACGGGTTTTCTCAGAAATCGCAGCACCGTAGTCGAAGTCATAGCGCGTTTGATTAAAATCCAACCCTTTGGTGAGACCGATGCTTCCACCTTTTTCTTTACCATTACGCGTAATGAAATTGATGATGCCGCCAGGTGCATTTGTCGCCAAAGTCGATGCAGAGCCGCCACGTACGACTTCCAAATGACTCAAGCCACCATCGGCGCGCAAATACATATCAGGCGTAACGAAAGCGATATCGCCAAACTGCAATACTGGCAAACCATCTTCCTGAAATTGCACATAGCGCGCACCACCAGCCGACACCGGCACACCACGTACGGTCAAGTTTGCGTTTCCCTCCCCCCCGGAAGATTCAGCGCGTACACCTGGAATAGAACGTAAAATTTCTGCGGCGTTGGTTGGTGATGATTGCATGATCTGATCAGACTCGAATGTACTCACGGAGACACTGGCCTTCATTTTGGATTTGCCGATAGGCGTGCCGGTAACCACAACGGTTTCGAGATTCAATCCGTCTTTGTCCTTTACTGGTGCAGCTGTCTGCGCCTGTGCAGTTGCCATCGCCATCGCGGTCACTGCCAACGATACTGCAATGGTCATCTGATTCAATTTACTGGTCATTTCTTGTGTTAAAGCACGCATCTTAGTCTCCTTGGTGTTCAATTAAACGCCTTATGCTCAATACATAAAGCGATATTCGTGTCAGTAAGAACTCGTTTGCAAGCACTTTTGATACTTGACCATCCAGCTACGTCAGCACGGGTATGGCATCGTTATTTCAGATCGAGGTGCAATTGAAAGACGATTACAGTTTTTTCTTTACCGATGGTTGCATTATGTGTCGCAAAAATAGTTTATGCAATCGATTGCATAAACTATTTATTGTGCGGAGCAGCAAAGACGTTCAATTGGGCATGGAAAACAACGGCAAGAAAAAAGGATGAGAAAAACGTAGTTTTAATATTTAAAATCATACACATACAGTAGATATCATCATCTTCTGATGATTTCAACTTATACCAGTATGGTGCTTTGCAACACTGACATGTTGGAAATTGATACCAATCAATGAACTTCAGATAGGATTAATGCAAACGATTGCAAATGAATGCGTAAACTTCAATAAGCTTGACCAAAATAGAGCTAGCTATGGCACAAGGAAAGAGATAAAAAGCTTCAAAAAATCTTTTACAAGAAGGAAGTGGAATTATTCTCGATGAACAATCGTCGAAAAAATACAGACTGTCTCACCATCTAGTTAGAGAAATCCCAACTCAGATTTACGTCGCACTAGATTGGCGAACGACGAGCTCAGTCGACAATAGTACTGGCGGCAGCGCCTGACCATCGGCCATCGCTAGAACAGTGGCAACCAATGCTTCACCAGCCGCCACTAAAGGCTGACGTATGGTACTTAAAGGCGGATGGAAATATCGCGCTAACTCAATATCGTCGTAACCGACCACTGCGACCTCTTGAGGCGTCGTCAAGCCTCGTTCACGGAAGGAATTAATTGCCGTCATCGCCAATAAGTCGCTACAAGCAAACAAGGCATCAAAACGCACATCACGTGCCAGCAGATCAGCAACCGCAGCGCGTCCACCCTCTTCCGTAAAAACCGCAGGCAAGACCAAATCTGGATCGAAGGGTATTTGATATTGTTGCAGCGCCTTCTGATAGCCTTGAAAACGATCAGCGACCTCAGGCAATTGGGTATCACCAAAAAAAGCGATGCGACGACGCTGATTCAGCAAGAGATGTTCGGTCGCTAAAAATCCACCAGCAACATTATCACTACCTACTGTCACATACAGTTGCTGAGGAATTTGCGCACCCCACACGACGATAGGCACACGCCTTGCGGCCATTTGATTGAGTTGATCATGGTGCCGCCATTGACCAATCAGAATCACGCCGATCGCCCGTCCGGTATCAAACAACTGTGCTGCAGCATCCAACTCTTCTGCATCGACACGCGTCAATAGCATATCAAAGCCTTTCGCCGTCAAGGCATCGGCAATACTACCTAAGATACTCAGAAAAAAAGGATCAGACAAATGCTGACGTGAAGTGCTATCAAATGGCACCACCACAGCCACCGTACGGTTTTGTTTCAAACGCAGATTTTGCGCACCAACATTGATCGAGTAATTTAAAGATCTTGCCAACTGCTCAATGCGATTTCTAGTTTCCTCGTTGATCAATGGACTCTTGTTCAAAGCACGCGACACGGTCGAAGTCGACACGCCCGCCAATCGCGCAATATCCGCCATTTGCAAACGCTTTTGCTCAGAAGCTGACACAGTATGGGATGGGGTAGAGGTAGTTGAAACCGGCGACTTGCTCATTGACTGAATACTCGAATTAAAGATTCACCAAAAGTATCACAGAATTCATCTCTTACGTTAAGAAAAATCGCAATACGAAATCGCCACGCCGAGCTCTTGAAACATCAACGCTAAGGTCAAAAATAAGCAAAAAAAAGACCCAGCATAAGCTGAGTCTTTTTTGTTTTGGTAGGCCGTGCGGGATTCGAACCTGCGACCAACGGATTAAAAGTCCGCTGCTCTACCAGCTGAGCTAACGACCCGAAAGAACGAGATTATAGGGTGATTCCCTACTTCTGTCAATTACGCGACCGGTTTATTTTGTTGATGGCAAACGGCTCTTGGCTGCCTGTGCTGCTTCTGTGCCAGGGAATTTCGTCATCACTGCTTGTAAAGTTTTACGACTTTCTTTTTTGTCTTTCAACTCTAACTGACAAGCTGCGATGTTTAACATGGCATCAGGCTCTTTTGCATTATCAGGATAGGTCTTTAACAGTTTCTCTAATGCCGCTATGGTATTTTTACAATCCCGCTGGGCATAGTAAGAGTTGCCTAGCCAATACTGAGCCTGACTTGCAAAAATAGATTCCGAATAATTCAAGGTAAATCCAGTGAATGCCGACGCAGCATTGGCATATTGCCCCGCTTTGTACAAGCTCATCGCAGCATCAAAACTACGTTGTTCACTTTGTTCTATAGTGACTTCACGCCCCTCAACAGTTAACTTCTTCGGCTCTAAAGCACGAAGACGCTTATCCAAATCTACATAGAAGTCTTGTTGGCGTTTTTGCAAATTAGCCAAATCATTCAATAACACTTCGATTTGCCCTCGCAAAGTTGCGATCTCTGCTCTTAATTGTTCGTTCTGATTATTCAGCTCAAGCGCACTTGACTTATCTGCTTTGTCATCAAGTCGCGCTTCCATCTTGGCGGTCAGCGCGGTGATCTTTGCACGTAAATCCAAGATTGCCTTACGCGCTTCTTCATCATCAAATAAACCTGCGGAGGCGACTGCTGGCATTAACATGCAGGCAAATGCCAAGGCCTTTATCTTCTTACTCAAACCTGATACGTTCATTTTGCAACCTCAATCGAAAAACAATCAAACACGTTAAACCAATAAAAAACGGACTTTGCAGTATGCCACTGCAAAATCCGTTTTAACTTACTGCGATAAAAAATAATTTATAAAATTACTTTTTATGAATTATTGGTAAACGATGTCAGAACGACGATTTTCTGCCCAAGACGCTTCATCGCTACCAGTTGCTTTTGGCTTTTCTTCACCCAAAGAAACTGCTTCAACTTGCGCTTCTGCTACGCCTAACAAAGCCAATGCTTTACGCACTGCTTCTGCACGTTTTTGACCCAAAGCGATATTGTATTCACGGCCACCGCGTTCATCGGTATTACCTTGAACTAAGATCTTACGACCTTTGTTTGCCACCAAAAACTTCGCGTGCGCTTCAACCGTCGCCTGGAATTCTGCTTTAACAACAAAGCTATCATAGTCGAAATAGATACTACGTTTTGCCAAAGCGCCTACGGTCAATGGATCAACTTCAACAGCGACAACTGGCTTTACTTCACGTGTATCAGCAGGTTTCGCAACTGGTTCTGGTTTAGCTTCAACGATTTTCGCTGGCTCTTCCAATTTGACTGGTGTGCTGCAAGCACTGATTAAAGCGATACTTGCCAACAAAACGGCAACGGTCTTGGATGCTGATGTAAAACGCATGAAACTCTCCTGTTAGAAATTTAAAAGCTAAAACAATACAAAACGCGAAATTGTACCCCAAAAAGGCTGAAATTCCACTATTTCATGAAAGGGCCCCAAGTTGGCTCGCGTATTTCGCCCGCTTGTATAGTCAATTTTTGTTTAACTTTAGCATCGGTAGAAACGATTCCTAAAGTTCCACGACGGCCTGTCTGGGTCGCATATAAGACATAACGTCCGTTTGGCGCAAAGCTTGGTGACTCATCACGATTAGTATCTGACAGCTTCAGCTCTTGATTACTATTGGCCAAATCCATTGCATAGACATGATCACCACCATCGCGACGCGAGATAAACACCAAGGTATTGCCATCTGGCGAAACGCGAGGAGAAATATTGTAGCTACCTTTGAAGGTAATCCGTTTCACATCACTGCCATCGGCATTCATGCGATAAATTTGAGGATTACCACCGCGGTCACTGACGAAATAGATATAACGTCCATCAGGCGAATAACGCGCTTCGGTGTCAATGCCATTGGAGTTACTCAAGCGCTGTGCGTCTGAGCCATCCGCATTAATTGCATATACTTGTGCAATCGCCCCCTTAGATAAGGTCACTAATAATTTGCTGCCATCCGGTGACCATGAAGGTGAGGAATTATTCCCTTTAAAATTAGCGACGGTGCTACGTTGACCGGTCATTAAATTCTGAATGTATACAATCGGTTTTTTTAATTCCATCGATACGTAAGCGACTTTCACTCCATCGGGCGACCAGATTGGTGAAATAATCGGCTCTTTGGACGTCAATGCAACTTGTACGCCTTCACCATCTGCGTCAGAAATTTCTAAACGGTATTGATTGCCGGCTTTAGTCACGTAGGCAATGCGCGTGGAGAACACGCCTGGGATACCTGTTAACTTTTCGTAAATATCGTCAGCAATTTTATGCGCTGTTAAACGGATTTTTGGCGTCGGCGTATCCATAGAGAAGCCAGACAACATTTCCCCTTTTTGCACGTCAAATAATTTGTAGCGCACATCAAAACGCCCCTCGCCTTTTTTCTGTACGCTACCCACGACGAGCGCCGTGGCGCCGCGACCTTTCCAGTTTTCAAAATCGACTGTCGCGGTTTCTGCAATCGCCGTACCCACTTCGATTAAACGGAAATAGCCACTACGATTCAAGTCATCTCGAATAATGGTGGACACCAACTGCGGAGATAATTCTTCATTTGCAAATGCCGCTACCGCGATCGGAATTTGATTG